>NZ_JAWQUO010000070.1:0-3301 GCF_033446605.1 Iodobacter sp. CM08
TTAGAAACTTAATTCTGTGGGCTTTTTGATTTAGTCTAGGTGCCAGCCCCAGCGGGGCGGTGATCGGGTCGAGATCAGCGGTTTTTGCTGATCCGAGAGCCGAGCAGGCAGCAGGGGGAGGAGGGTGTTCTGTGATGCCATTTTGATATCTCTTCTTGATTTTCGCGTACGCGAAAACCTTCAAAGTATGGTGGTCATCATCCTAAATGTAATCATGATTACCCCATGTGCTACCACCAGTAATAACAATGTATATATCCATTGACTCCAAGATGTTTCTTTTTTAGCTCTGATATAGGCTGTTGTAGCGAACACTACGGGGGGTCCAAAAAAAATAGATATGATTCCTATTTTTCTAAATAGGGACATTGAACAATGTTCAATGTCATTACATTGGCCTACTTTAGGCATGCATAGCCTAGGGTATAGCTCACAGAAATGAGCATCTACGCGACTCCATAAATATAAACTGACAACCCCTAAAATAAAAAACCCACTTGCCCATAACAGTTTTTTTATCATTGCATTTCCCAGAAAAGTATCTTTTTTGAATTTCGCAAATCAGACCAACCAAACCCTGTCCCAGCGAAGAAGGATTGCATACCAATACGACGACCTACAGTTGCAAATCCATCAAAAACGCCTGAAATCGTCAAACGGCTGCCATTCCATAAGTCGATATGCCCTCCACTTGCTTGACCTGAACTATCACTATCTCGGCTCCAATAACCGTCGAAGGCGATGATTCCTGTTCGTCCTTTGACTTTTGTTTTCCAGTCTTGCCCTGTGATGTCTTCAGGTGCTTTAGGAAGACCGCAAAATGGTTGTAGTCTTAGCCAAGAGGCCATTTCACTTGCGCGGGTGGCTGTGGGTTTCCCATCAAGTAGGATGCGCCCAATACTTTCTTTTCCGGCTTCTGGTTTGACTATTTTTTGTGAGAATGACTTCATTTCTACGCCAACTTTATGCAAAGTTGCACTCATTCGGATAGCACATTGATTTGAATGTGTCTTGCTTGGGTCGTCGTAAGGAGAACCTGTAACGTAGTTGTCCCATAGGCTCTTGAATGTGACTGCTTGAACGTCGATTGAGCAGATAGAACCCTTTGTGAGGTTGGTTTTTACTTTGGCTTGTTGGACGAGTTTCTGACTCATTTATCACCCATCTTTTCAAGTGCTTCATCGCCCCAGAGGATTGAGTATTCGCTTTCGTCCTTGGTGTCGATGCGGGGGAGCTTCCCATCTGCGCCAATGCGTCCGGAGATAATTTGGCCGTCTTTAGTTTCGATGAAGTAGGGGACGCCTTCTATAAGGCCAGAAACTAGCTTGGTTTGTTCGTCATAGGGTGCAAGTGCTTTGGCGGCGACCGTTGCCGCCGTGGCCGCTATCGCGGCTTTTTCCCCCTCTACAACGGCACTAGGGGACACTTGTACTTCCACTTTAACGTCTTTTAGGCTGGAAATTAAAGCGGCCCCGCAAGATGTGAGCATTCCTTCAAGAGCGACATTTTTCCCCATAAAGGTAAAGGTTTCTGCACCGGCCACAATCACAAACACCCCTTTGCATAGAGGACAAGTCACCTTATGACCTATCCCTGAGGCTTTCTTTCCATACACGTTAAGCGTTGCAAATGATTCAATAACGACGCCACCGTGAGTGGTTTTATCACCTTCACGAATAATGTGTTTCAGAGCCATAAAGTATTCCTTGTCGGTTTTAAATGAGGGGGGCTTGTGCTTGGGATGGTTCTACTTTGTCTTTTGTTTCCGGCAGAGGAGGCATATTAAATAGCTCCCTGTCATCGTTACGGGTTAGCCATTCATCCAAGCGTCTACCTAGGGCGTGCTTCCATTTTTCCCCCTCTTCTCCTTCTTGGGCCATAAGATGAAGTACCAGTGAACCCGCAAGAATTTTTCTACGGGTTTCTTTGGCGCGTTCTATTTTTGCGAGTGCGGCCCGTTTCTGTGCCTCTTGTTTGTTTTTCAGTGCTTTAGCCTGTTTCAGTCTTAGCTCTAATTCTTCAATTCGCTTGTCGATGCCTGACATGTTCTATCCTCTGCATTATTCTCGTTCGTTATTGTAGCTAATATTTAGCGTACTTAGCGCACTAGAAATGGTTAAATTGTTGCTACAATGACGCCATCGCAACAAACCCAAAGCGAAAGCAAGGGCGCACTTATGCAAACTACGTTTGCGCGCGGTCACTTCGTGACAAATCAACCTCAAAAGGCCAGCCCGTGGCGAATTATCACCTCTCCGTCAAGACGGTAAGCCGATCAGCAGGCCGAACCGCGACCGCTGCATCAGCCTATCGTGCCGGTGTGGCAATCACCGACGAGCGAACCGGCGAAGTTCACGACTACACCCGTAAAGGTGGCGTCGAATCTGCTGTACTCATTCTGCCCGCCAATGCGCCAGAATGGGCTGCAGATCGTGCCGCACTCTGGAATGCAGCCGAGCAATCCGAAACGCGTAAAAATTCCACGGTGGCCCGTGAATTTGAGATAGCGCTACCGGCGGAACTCTCCGCCGAAGAACGTCAGCGGCTCGCCCACGATTTCGCCCGCGAACTGGTGGAGCGTCACGGCCTCGTGGCTGATGTAGCGATCCATGCCGCAGGCAAAGAAGGGGACAACCGCAACCATCACGCCCACATCCTTTGCACTACCCGCCGCCTCACACCGGAAGGCTTTACCGAAAAGACCCGCGAGCTGGACGACCGCAAAACCGGCGCAGTGGATTATTGGCGTGGGCGGTTCGCGGAATTACAAAACAAGCGTCTACAGGAAAACGGATTCACTGAACGCGTAGACCATCGAAGTCTCATCGAGCAGGGCATCATCGACCGCGCCCCAACCCGACACCTAGGCCCATCGGCTAGCGGCTACGAACGCCGTACCGGCCAGCCTAGTGATAACCGGCTCAGACACGAACGAGAGGCGAACGAACGACTGAGCGGGGCCAAAGCATTGGGCGAGCTGGAACGGCAAGGCAGTCAGCTTGACCGTTCCATTCTTGACCTATCCAACGATCTAGCCAGCGCCAAGGCCGAGCGAGAGCGGGGCATACAGCCGCCGGTGATAGCACCTGACCTTTACGCCGAGATTCGGGCCGGTATGCAGTCGGTACAGAGCCTATTTGAGAGTCAAAAGATCATCGAGCAGGGCAAGGCGGACGTGGCCGCAGAGTTTGCACGGTGGAAGGCCGAAGATGCGGCCAAGGCTCAGACCATCGAGGCCGAGCGGCAGCGCCAAGCCAGCGAGCTGGCAAAACAACGGCAAGAGATCGAGGCCAAGGCGGAG
>NZ_JAWQUO010000070.1:3311-6730 GCF_033446605.1 Iodobacter sp. CM08
ACATACGGGGCGAGAGCGAGCCGGAACCTATCCAACGATCTAGCCAGCGCCAAGGCCGAGCGAGAGCGGGGCATACAGCCGCCGGTGATAGCACCTGACCTTTACGCCGAGATTCGGGCCGGTATGCAGTCGGTACAGAGCCTATTTGAGAGGCAAAAGATCATCGAGCAGGGCAAGGCGGACGTGGCCGCAGAGTTTGCACGGTGGAAGGCCGAAGATGCGGCCAAGGCTCAGACCATCGAGGCCGAGCGGCAGCGCCAAGCCAGCGAGCTGGCAAAACAACGGCAAGAGATCGAGGCCAAGGCGGAGATCCAGCCGAAGATCGAACCACAAAAGGGACGGGGTTATGAGATGTAGCTTGAACGAATTATAGTATTCGTTACAATTAATTTATTAATTCGTTAAGTCAAAAAGGTAAAAAAGTGAAGATAAAGCAGGCAAAAGAATACTTCGAGCTTGGCGTGATCGTGGGTTTTTACGCTATCCGTGATCCGCTAAAAATGGGCTATTGGCTGTTAGTGATTGAAGGCAAGGAAGAGCGTAGCTGGACGCTGCAAACCGCCAAGAATGAGGCGAAGAGCTTTGCCAGTCTGGACACCCTTATGGGTGAAATCGAAGAAATAGCCGGTCGTGTTAGCTCTTTACAAGTGAGGATTTAAGGATGGATGAGGCAGAAAAAGCGAGGGTTTACGCCATGTTGCAGATGGGCGAACACCAAACTAACTTAGTGACAAAGGCACTCGTAGACCTGGGAGAAGAGCGCCGGGCACTTGCCCAGGTATTTGAAGATGGCAAGCTCTCGCAAGCGTTGCATCTTGAGCAGGTTCGCCAAGTTGTTGGGGGGATGGCCAAGACCAGCGAGCAGATTCAAAAGGCGGCAGAACGGGCTATTCCAGCCATTAAGCTGGCTGCAGCGGACGCCGTGGCCGAATCCATGACCGGCGTGAATTCAAGCGCACTGGATGCAATGAGAGAGGCTACCAAGCCCTTTCTTAGCCGGCTAGAAGGGGCAACGGCAGGGGCAGAAGGCGCAGCAAAGCAGTTGGAAGATTCCAGCGCGTGGTTTTCTTGGAAATGGCTAGCGCTGACCGCGGCTGCTTGCGCTGGGCTGTTATTGGTGTGCTGGTTGCTTTTTCGGGCGTTGGTATGGTGGGAAGGCTCAAACGTCACAGAGTTAAGAGAGCAACAAAGGGCGTTACTACAGCAGATTGCCCAAGACCAGATTACCGCTGATGCACTGGCAAAAAAGGTGCATGGCATCCGTTTTGTGGCCGCAAAGGATGGTGATTTTATTAATGCTCCCCGTGGTTTTGAGGCGATGACGTGCGTAGGAGGAGTGCAATGTATCAAGCTAAAATAAATGTATGTACAAATTCGTGCTATAAATATCTATGAGTCGAGTTTTCGAGTGGGACGAGGTTAAAGCGGCGAGCAACTTTCGTAAGCATGGCGTTCATTTCGAAGAAGCTGCATTGGTTTTTGACGATCCTTTGGCGGTTTCGCTGCAAGACCGAATAGAAAACGGTGAGGCGCGATGGCAAACCATCGGCATGGCCGGAGGGTGTTTGCTGCTATTGGTGGCGCATACGGTGCGCTTTGAGGATGTGGAAGTCGTCGAAATCATTTCTGCACGACGTACCGATAAAAAGGAGAGATGCCGCTATGAGCATGGTTAGACACGAGCAAGGGAAGTTACCGGCCTTAACGGCCCAGCGACGCGCAGAGCTTGAAGCACTGGCGAAAATGCCGGATGCGAGCATCGACTACAGCGACATTCCGCCGTTGACGGATGCGTTCTGGCAAAACGCCGTGAGTAATCCCTTTTACAAGCCGACCAAGACGCACGCGACGGTGCGGGTGGACTCTGATGTGATGGTTTGGCTGAAATCGCAGGGAAAGGGCTACCAGACGCGGCTAAATGCCATTTTACGCAAAGCGATGTTGGAAGACATCGACAAGGCGCACGGGTAGACTGCAAGAAAGACGAAAGCCCCACGGCTGGAACCGTAGGGCTTTCAATTTGAGTGACTGGGCGCAGCAACGCCACAATCGGGCAATCCATAGCTGCATTATATCTGCTGCAGTGCCCAAACCCAAAGGGCAAAAGTGTTACAACTCGAACTTTTTACCGATCGACTACCTAAACGGCCTTATTGCAAGGACGAGAAGGACGCACCGAACCTGATTCGGTTGTCTCGTCACGCTATCCGCCGCCGCTATATCCAGATCAATCCCCCTAATCTCCGTTTTTGGATGCCGTTCGATATCGACCGCGAGGGCGCAGCGCTGGCTTGGGAAGATGCCGACCTGCCGCCGCCGAACTGGGCGGCGACCAATCCCGCTAACGGCCACGCCCATGTGGCTTGGGCCTTGTCCGCGCCGGTATTGTCTGGGGATGGCTCAAGGGATGCGCCGCTGCGCTATCTGTGCGGTATTGAGTACGCTTACCGCGAGAAGATGCAGGCAGACCATGGTTTTAATGGGCTGATCGTCAAGAACCCCGCCCATGCCCATTGGCGCACGCTCTGGGGGCCTGCCGTCACGTATGAGCTGTCCGAGCTGGCCGAATACGTGGATTTGCCTAAATTCATCCCGAAGCGGAAACCGGAAGAAATCGGTCTTGGGCGTAACTGTAGTGTGTTTGATTGGCTGCGGCTATGGGCCTATAAGGCCATCCGGCAGCATTGGGCGAAAGAGACACGTAACTTCATCGTGTGGCAGGCCAAGTGCTACGACCGCGCCTTAGAACGCAATGGCGAGCTACTTAATCCGCTGGACTATCGGGAGGTTTGGCATATTGCGGCCAGCGTGGCCCGTTTCTGCTGGAAAGAACTCACGCCCGAAGGGTTTAGCCAGTGGCAGGCAGCACAGGGGCGTAAAGGTGGTAAAGCTTCAGGCGTGGCTCGAGCTGCGGCCAATGAAGATAAACGGGCCAGTGCTCGATTAATGGCGGTGCGAGGGGCGTCTTCGCGTGTAATTGCAAGTGAGTTAGATGTAGATCAGTCTACGGTTGTTCGGTGGCTTAAGGGGTGATGCATGAAGCCATATCAGGTAACAGCCCGAATCTGTGTAACTATGAGCCGTATTCATGGGGTGATGCATGAAGCCATATCAGGTAACAGCCCGCCTTCGGGTTTTTTTGGTGTGTTTAGCGGGTGGTGAGCGTAGGGTTAGAAACTTAATTCTGTGGGCTTTTTGATTTAGTCTAGGTGCCAGCCCCAGCGGGGCGGTGATCGGGTCGAGATCAGCGGTTTTTGCTGATCCGAGAGCCGAGCAGGCAGCAGGGGGAGGAGGTTGTTCTGTGATGCCATTTTGATATCTCTTCTTGATTTTCGCGTACGCGAAAACCTTCAAAGTATGGTGGTCATCATCCTAAATGTAATCATGATTACCCCATGTGCTACCACCAGTAATAACAA
>NZ_JAWQUO010000071.1:0-6276 GCF_033446605.1 Iodobacter sp. CM08
GGCCAATACGGCGAGCTGTTGTTTGACGATACTCAGGGGGAAGTCCGCACTAAGCTATCTAGCGAGCACGGCAAAACTCAGTTGAACCTTGGTTACCTAATCCACCCGCGCACCGACGGCAAAGCCAGTACCGGCCATCTTTACCACCACGTACACGCCAGCAAAAGCCTTGAAGCAGGCAGCAACACCGATCAAGACGGCAAGAGCAAATCTAAAGACCAAACCGGCCAGCAAAAAATTATCCTGCTACACGGGGAAGACGGCATCGCCATCACCAGCCCGCAAAGCCAGACCCTCTCCGCAGGCACTAACTTAGATCAAATCGCCCAGCGCGACACCAACCAAACCTCCGGCCGCCGCTGGATACATAACGTAGGCCAACATATCAGCCTGTTTGTAGCTGGGGTAAAAGATAAAGTCGCGCTAAAACTGATCGCAGCCAAAGGCAAAATCCAGCTGCAAGCACAAAGCGACGATATTGAAATCACTGCCGACAAAAACGTAAAACTCACTGCAATCAAAGGCAAGGGCCTGTTCAACGCCAAGCAAGAAATCCTGCTCACCGCCGGTGGCGCTTATATCCGTATCAAAGACGGCAAGATTGAGCTGCATGCACCGGGGAAAGTGAGCATTAAAGGCGGGAGCCATGATTGGGGCGGGCCTGCATCTCTAACTTTACCAAACGCTCCATTTAACCTTGCTGACTTGGATAAGAAATCTGACTTGGAAATTTTATACGAAGATGCAGATGGAAATAGCGCACCAGCCGGTGAAGAAATTAAACTCATTTTTGGTGATGGTAAAAACGAAAAAATAGCGCTTGATGAGTCTGGAAAAGCAACAGTCAAAAATGCGCCATGGGGCGTTTTAAAAGCAGCTCAAACTAAACGTCGTGGAAAATAAATCATGCCAAAAACGTCTTCTAATAAAGAACAAGATGAATTTCAATGTGTAAATATAGACTTGCCAGGTGAAGCAATACAATGCACCCGCTCTAAAAGCAAAATAAAAGTTATCCTTAGAAAGCATCGTGATGTTGTTTTAGACATCAAGCTTCTTAAGGAATTGAATTACACTATAGAATCTGAAGCAAGCCCCTTTTATTCAGTTCGTGATAAAAAGTTAATTACTGCGGGGAAGAAAGTCACTCTAAAAAATGAAGAGCGTCTGCACCTTTGGGTGGCACGTGACTTCAAAGGCCACTTAGTGCTTAAAGCCAGCAATAGTATTATTGGGAAATACAATATAGAAAAATTAGACCCAATCAAATATGGATATCTCCCCAAAGAAAAACCCGCGCCATTTATAATTTCATTAAAAAACGACGTTTCCCAAGAGGAAAACAAATCAAGTTCATCAGATGATTTTTTACCTAAAAAAACAGCTCCATTTTCCAGCTCAATTAACCCGAATTCAGAAGCTGAAAATTTTAAAGCTAGCTTTATTGAAGAAAAGCACCCAATTGTGCAAGTAGTACAAGTTGCAGAGGATGGCATCCCAGAAAAGATATTGAAGCACATTCAAACTGGGGGAGGAAAATCAGGCCTTGCAGATCTAGATATAAATGAAGTCGCAACAAGAAATTGGTTATATGGGCAACTTGCAGGAACAACAGCTTACGTTGCAGATAACTGGGAATGGCTAAGAAATAGTATTGATACAAAAACAGCGAAAGGTACTAAGTTTGTAACAGCTAAATTTCATAAAATAAATGGAAAAATAAGAGTATATTTCTCTGGCTATAGCAATAGTAACCCTATATTTAGGCAAGGGGGGCATGGTTCGTCAAACGCTAAAATTATACAAATTTTTTCGGGAGCAGGAAGTGCAAAAAGTTCCTTCTCGGCAGCTTGGAAAGCTGTTCTTGGAACCATAAAAAACAATACTCTAATAAGTTTTGCCTTTTCTACAGCAACTTCATATTTAGAGTGGAAGTCAGATACAAAAAAAGATGGTTATGACTTCGCCTCTAACTTAATAATATCTATATTAAAAACATTACTTGTAGCCATAATAAGTTCAATCATAACCGCAATAGTTATAGTGTTTGTTGCAATCATATTTACAGGAGCAATCCCCGTTATCGCCGTTGGTATTTTTGGTATAACCGCATCTATGTTTATCACTTACGGAATTGACTATATGGATAAGAGCGCAGGTAAAAGCCTAAAAGGTGATAGTAACGGGGATGGCATTTCTGGGTATGTCGCCCCCAAATTAAGAAAAGCTGGGGAAATAATTAGTGAAAATTGGGATTATTTAAAGTTAAAATCAGAAAAAGAGTATGAGGAGATTGTATTATGGGCAAAATAAAAAATGAAATAAAAGATATTCATAATCACGAAGATGTTGATTTTATAATAAAGCTAGCTGGGCTCGGTTGCACAATCTGTTTCCTTTTGGGGGCGGGTATGTCTTCATCCTTATATAGCACAGAAATCGGTAGCAATAACAATAGCTGGCTTCTTGGAATATATTTACTAGCGATTACTTTACTAGTATTGATTTTTATGTTTTTTTCAAAGACCACCAAACTTGTAACAAAATGGGCAGGTTCAGGAATTATTTTTTTATTTTCTGTTTCATATTTACTTACCAACGCTGTAGTTAGTCCTTACATTTTTAGTTCAATACCATGGACATTTAAATTGCTGGGGCTATTTATTGGAATTGGAACAAATTTATGCTGGGTCATTTACTCAGCAAAGAATATAACAATGATCGTCTCCAACCCATTATTAAAACAAAGTTTATACAGAGAAGAAGCAGATAAATTTATATATAAAAATGGTATACAACAAACCATTATAGAGAAAAAACTAAAACGCAGGTATTTGCCACACCCAATTCTGTGGGTAATATTAATCCCACTCCAACCATTTTCATTTATTCTACATGAAATAATTATTAGCAATTTTGGAGTTGATTTTTTCTCTATTTTTATGTCTGCAATTTCATTACCACTGTCATTAATGTTCAATGGAATGATTGTAAGTCATTTACTTGTGTATTTTTATTACCCCTCCATATTAAAAAAAACAACAGGAAAAGAAGTGCATGTGATTTAAAAAACAGCACGGTAGCACGGTAGGTTGGGTTAGTGACCTATCAGCCCAACATTCTTAGGCATATTGAGGTGTTGGGCTGATACAGCTTTAGCCCAACCTACCGCGCTGTTTATATCCACAGCAAGCTAATGATCATTAATGATGTCTTTACCACCCACGGCTCAGCGAATATCAATGTGCGCAGCATGGAAGTAGATAGCGAATTAAATATCGCCCATGAAGCAGGTAGCGTTACCCAGAAAATGCGCCGTGATTTATGGGCGCTGCATACCAAGGGATTGGGAGCACAGGATGAACCCGCAGAGGCATTTAAAAAGTGGGATAAAATTATTAAGGAAAATAAGAAACGATCCCCCGATAGAAGCAAAGCTAGCCTAGGAAAACCCTATGCATCCCTGGTCGAGTTCTATCGCGGTAGTACCAAAATCTCAGACTCGGATTAAACCATGCCACGATTTAGTTATCTGCTATTAATTTGCCTCATGTTTACTGCTTGTAAAGCCAGCTCGCCCCATGCCAAGGAAAGGACTATGCCTGATTTACCCGATGTACACGCAAAACTTGCTTTTAGCTGTGTTTATGAAAAAGATCATTTACCAGAACTGCCTAAAGAAGCAGATACGCTGTTCCTTTATGCTCGCTGGCTACAAAAGAATAATTTATTAAAACAAGACACCAAGGTTTATCCTGAGATTGCCCGCCTATATCGTATTGCCGCTGCTAATGGACACTACAAAGCCAATATAAATTTACAAAATGGCATGACCGATGGCAGTCTGGAAGGATCAATTATTGAAGTCCTAGATTTAAATGATCAATTAGTAAAAGAAAATATCCCTACTGGATTTTACAATATTGGCTATTACATCGAGCATGGCTATGGCTACGATGAAAACCCTGAATTAGCGCTAAAATATTTCCGAAAATCTGCCGACATGGGCAGCCCAGCAGGACAATATTATGTAGGAGAAAAATTAGCACCTGACGATATGGCTCCCGACGTGATGCGGCAGTTACGCCTTTGCGCCGCAGAACAAGGGCATGCAAAAGCAGGCATGGAGTTAGGGGCACATTTTCAAGAGTCAAAGAAATATGCAGAGGCGGTTAAGGCCTATCAGCTTGGGGCTAAAGCTGGCCATGAAATTGCCGCTTTTGCTTTAGAAAATGGCTTTCTTGCGCCTCCCCCTACTGATGAACTTAATTACATTGCCTTAGAAAAAGACGAAGAACGTTCACGCCGCTATAAAGCAATTGGCGCTGTACTAGGCCGCTATTCTTACCTCAAGCCGACCGTAGAAGAAATTGACGATATTGTGCCCTTGCCACCAGCTAAATTGCCACCTTGGGACGGCTCTTTAAAATGGCTAAAAGCCCATGAAGCGAATATTGCACCAGCTAAACCAAGTGAAGAGCTGATTGCTAAACTGGCTAAAGCCAAGGGCCTAGACCCTGCATCGGGCATGCCGCTGGCCCTGCTTAAAAAAACGGAAGTTGTCCCTCCAGCTCCAGCCGCCATCACTACGCCAAGCCGCGTCGCCCTTGGCACCCTCTGTCACAACGGCTTACCTTGCCCAGAGGCCGGTCTGTGGGTTGGCTATTTTGAAGGGCAAAAATATAGCCACCTGCTCAGCAAAGGCCAGCTTATGCCCACCATTCCAGCATCCATTCCCCGCAGTAATAAACTGGCCCAATGGCTAAAAGGCCCAGAAAAAATAGAGCTGGCTATGGAATGGCAATTGGAAAAATATACGGATGCATGATTTCTTATGGGAGGCGAGAGTCAATAAAATGCCTGCGCCTATTTATTGCTTCGTCTTGTTTGCTACCCTTGCACTCACTGCCTGCGGCAATGATTTTAAGGATAGAAAATTGGATAATCTGGATAATATCAAAGCCAAGCAGGCATTTACTTGCGCTTATGAAAAAGATCATTTACCAGAACAGCCCAAAGAAGCAGATACGCTGTTCCTTTATGCCCGCTGGCTACAAAAGAATAACCTATTAAAACAAGACACCAATATTTATCCAGAGATTGCCCGCCTATATCGCATTGCAGCTGCTAATGGGCACTATAAAGCCAATATCAATTTACAAAATGGCATGACCGATGGCAGTCTGGAAGGATCAATTATTGAAGTCCTAGATTTAAACGATCAATTAGTAAAAGAAAATATCCCTACTGGATTTTACAATATTGGCTATTACATTGAGCACGGCTATGGTTACGATGAAAACCCTGAATTGGCACTAAAATACTTCCGAAAATCTGCCAATATGGGAAGCCCCGCAGGTCAATTTTATGTAGGTGAGAAATTAGATCCAGCTGATATGGCACCAGAAGTTGCAGAAAAAATGCTCCGGTGTGCAGCAGAGCAGGGGCATGGTGAAGCGGCTATTTCAGTTGCGATTGGCTATAAAACATTAAAGAAGAGGTACTCAGATGCTCTTATTTCGTTTCAACTTGGTGTGAAAGCTGGCAGTGAGAATGCTGCTTCTTTTATGGAGCATGGCTTTGAAGGACTGCCTTCAACTAACGAGTTGTATTACTTAGGGCAAACCAAAGATGACGAACGCTCACGCCGCTATAAAGCAATTGGCGCTGTACTTGGTCGCTATTCTTATCTCAAACCGACCGTAGAAGAAATTGACGATATTGTGCCCTTGCCACCGGCTAAATTGCCTCCTTGGGATGGCTCTTTAAAATGGCTAAAAATGCATGAAGCGAACATTGCACCTGCTAAGCCCAGTGATGAACTGATCGCCAAACTGGCTAAAGCCAAGGGGCTAGACCCCGCATCGGGCATGCCGCTGGCCCTGCTTAAAAAAACGGAAGTTGTCCCTCCAGCTCCAGCCGCCATCACTACGCCAAGCCGCGTCGCCCTTGGCACCCTCTGTCACAACGGCTTACCTTGCCCAGAGGCCGGTCTGTGGGTTGGCTATTTTGAAGGGCAAAAATATAGCCACCTGCTCAGCAAAGGCCAGCTTATGCCCACCATTCCAGCATCAATTCCCCGCAGCAATAAACTGGCCCAATGGCTAAAAGGCCCAGAAAAAATGGAGCTGGCAATGGAATGGCAATTGGAAAAATATAGTTAATAACCGACGGCCCATCTTTTGAAAAGGAGTGCGCAAATGAATAACGATGATGAGTCGGTAAAAATATTGCCTAGTCATGAAATGGGAATTTCTAAGAGGGCTGATGGTACTG
>NZ_JAWQUO010000072.1:0-5759 GCF_033446605.1 Iodobacter sp. CM08
ATAGCGGGTGAGTGGCCCGCTATTTGCTAGACTTATCCACAGTTGCTCCGATAAAAAGCAACGCTCGGCCCTGGGTCAAAATTCGATCGGCAGGGTGGGTCAAATTTCAATCGGCGTGAACAGCTACGGCTACACATTTCACCAATAAGCACTGCGTGTTGGCTAGGTCGGATTAAATTTCGCATTGGTGCAAAATGTGCGCTACATCAAGGTATTTTCTTGTTGCGTGGCTTACTCGCACGCTGTCTCGGGGGCGCCTCTTTTGTCATCATCAAGGGGTCAATCGTTGCCACTAGGGCGATGGTTTCCAACCAGTTTTCTCGACCGAGTACTAGTAAAACGCTAATTAGAGTATTTAATGATGATCCATTGCCTGACTCTATGTTTCTTAGCGTTCGCAGGCTAATCCCCGCTCTTTCTGCAACCAGTTTTTGCTCCCAGTTACGATTTATGCAAAGCCGCTTTTGTCTTTCTCTGAGTATTGCCTCCATTTCCTGTGGTGTTTGATTGATCGATGTATTACTGGCCGTCTTCTGCATCCTGCGCTCCATAATATGGCAGCTACCGTTTTATATTTTTTTATATAAAAGGCAATATTCTGCCTCTTAATGTGCTTTTAGTGTGATAAAGGGCAGATTTGTACCTTTTGTTCATTTGGCACTTGCAAGTCTTAGAAATTCTTCTGAAGAAGCTAATTACTAAGGCGCCATCAGCTCTAAGTAGAGCCAAAGCCTTTGTCGCAAAAGGAAAGTTTTTGCCCTTAATGCGTAAAAATAAGCTCAGACGGCAGAACTGTGCCGTTACTAGGTGAGGATTGTTGTCGCCGCTAAGTTATTGACCCAACTAACTATCGATGCTCAGCTGCTCCTTGAAAAAAGCCCATTTACTGATAAACCTCAGTGGTTTTCAGAAAATAGCTTGGATCAACCGAATCTTGGCAATAGGGTCAAAACACGTCGGTAGGAACAGCAAATCCTCCCTTTGGGAATGTCCGCATAACTATACGTTTGCACCGGACAATATTTTATTGGGGCTTTGTGGCTTTAATCACTTTTCCTGAGTCCTTTTTTTGAGGGTTCCTGATGCTCTCTTTCGCTGCCTCCCCTGCAGCTTGGCGAGCTGAATGGGGGATATCTGTTGTGCTGGCAGTAACAAATCTATTCCTGATTATCCCTCTTGCTCAAACAAAGCCATACATGTAGGCCAATATCCTGTAGGGGCGCTGCTTGCTGCGCCCCTACGAGTTAACTCTATTAATGTTGATATGCTCAGACAAACGACAAAAAATGAGCAAGAGACATAATCAGGAATCTATTTGAGGGGAGAGCTTGAGTGCGTCCAGTAGCGCCAAAAAAGTAACGAGTTGTGTTTTCCCGCTTTCTGCGCCGGTTACAGCGATGCGAGATAAACCAGCGAGCTTGCCAAGTTCTGTTTGGGTTAAATTTGCATTGAGTCTGGCAAGTTTGATTCGCTCCCCAAGTAACTCAGCAAGTGCTTGCGGTGAGTTCATACTGTTCATGATATGCCTTATATTTATAGCATTACATGGCTAATTTGGTTTTAATGCCATATTTATATATCATTGTATTGTTTGTTGAATCAATTGAAAAATCGTTTTATATATTGCTGTGCAATGTTTTTATGACACAAATATTCATTTCATGCATTTATGCGATGTTTATATATCGTTGCGTGGTAAACCCTCCTCACAAAACCAACTCATTTTTAAGCAGAGTTTTCTCGCAATCTTTGAGGGGCTTCTATATGGAGCCCATGAAAGATTTGTGGCATTAAATTATGGTGGTTTTAAAGCTCACCCTCAGGCTTCTTCCGGTTCAATTCCAGTAAACTAAGTACAAATACTTACTAGCTAAGTATGTTAAATAGGTAATAAGTCAAAGTGTTTGTAAATATTTGGCAAGTACGCAAAACATCGGGTAATCTGACCGATTGTTATAATTGCGGAATACCCATGCGTGTTGATCAATTGCTGGCTTCCTTTGCTGCGGCTTTTTCACAAGATACGCGATTGATCTCATTGCAAATCGGTGATGGTGGAGTGTGGGGTGACCAGCTGCTACCTCAGCGGGTAACGGGGGAAGAAGGGCTTAATCGGCCTTTCCTTTACAGCATTGATTGCTTGTCCTCAGACGCTGCTTTAGAGCTTAAATCTTTGCTTGGTTTGCCCGTTGTGCTATCCATCACCAATGCAGAAGGGGAAATGGTAGAGCGCTGTGGGGTGATTTCTAAGGCGCAATTATTGGGCTCTGATGGCGGTTTTGCCAAATACACGCTGACGGTGGAACCCCCGTTTGCCTTGCTCAGATACCGACGCACATCTCGCGTTTTTCAGGATTTATCCATCGTCGACATTGTGAAACAGGTAATGGCTGAGCATCAGGCCAAAAATCCCGTCTTTGCCGCCGTGCAAACGCTAGATTTCAAACTATCGGGTGAATATCCGCCCCGCTCTTATTGCTTACAGTATCGTGAAGACGATCTTTCGTTTTTATCAAGACTAATGAAGCTAAGTGGCCTTTTGTGGCGCTTTGTCCATATAGCAGGTGACTCGCCTCAAGTGCAGCTGGTGGTTTTTGATGATGTCTTCTCCATTCCCGAAGCTGCGGATCCCATCGCTCGCTTTCATCGTGCAGATGGCAGTGAAGAAAGCGACTCACTTACAGCATGGAACAGCCAGCGGCAAATCGGCAGTAGCTCGGTTTCTCTTGCTAGCTTCGACTACAAAGCCAGTAGTACCAGCCACGGCTTAAGCGATAGCGCGATTGACCAAGGCGATGGCGGGCAGCAAATCCAAGCAAGCTTGGAATATTACGACCCACAAGCACATTACTACGCCAGCGATTTAGACGCGCTTAACCACGATGCCAAGCTGCGACAGGATGCTTTAGACGGGCAAAAGAAATCGTTTACCGGCTCTGGCACATTGCGCAGCCTGCAAGCGGGGCAGTGGTTCCGCTTAGAAGATCACCCAGCTCATGATTTCGATTTGGCTGAGCAGCGAGAATTCTCCATCACCGAGCTAAAATTCACGGCAAATAATAATTTTCCAGCCGATCTTACCCAGCAGCTTGGCCTCATTGCGCCGAGCTTACTCGTAGAAGCGGCTTCAGCCGATAATCCACCTTATAAGACCGACTTCACCGCCCAAAGACGCGGCCAGCCCATGCTTAGTCACCTTGGCGAACAAGAATTTACCAAACCCACCAGCCGTGGCGTGCAAACCGCCACCGTAGTCGGCCCAGCTGGATCAGAAGTCCACACCGACGAGCAAGGGCGGATAAAAATTCAGCTACATTGGCAGCGAGCTCAGGAACATCCTGAGTTTGGCGCAAACCTAGACGATAAATCATCCTGCTGGATACGCGTCTCCATGCCATCCGCCGGAGCAGGCTTTGGCCACCAGTTTATCCCCCGCATCGGCCAAGAAGTTTTGGTGGATTTTCTTGAGGGAGATATCGACCGCCCCATTGTCACTAGCCTAGTCTACAACGGCAGCCATCCAACGCCCGCGTTTAGCGGCGCAGGCAGCTTGCCCGCCAATAAAACCCTATCTGGTATTAAGAGTAAAGAATTTGAAGGCGGCCAATACGGCGAGCTATTGTTTGACGATACGAAAGGCGAAGTACGCACCAAACTATCGAGCGAGCACGGTAAAACCCAGCTTAATATGGGCTACCTGATCCACCCACGCACCGACGGCAAAGGCGAGCCACGCGGCGAAGGCTTTGAGCTGCGCAGCGATAAACAAGGAACGATTCGCGCCAGCGGCCTGCTGATTAGCACCGAAGCCAAAGGCGGCGCCAGCGGCAAGCAACTCGACCGCAGCCCCGCGCAAAGCCAGCTAGAATCCGCCTTAGACACCGCCAAAAACCTCGGCGAATACGCCACCAAACAACTCGCCGACAGCATCGAAACTGGCGAAGACGATCAAACCATCAAGCCCGACAACAGCCCCGGCGACAAAGCCAGCCACGGCCATCTTTACCACCATGTACACGCCAGCAAAAGCTTTGAAGCAGGGTCAAACACGGATAAAGACGGCAAAAGCAAATCTAAAGAGCAAGCTGGCCTACAAAAAATCATCCTGCTGCACGGCGAAGATGGCGTGGCGATCACCAGCCCGCAAAGCCATACCCTAAGCGCAGGCAGCAACCTAGACCAAGTCGCCCAAAGAGACACCAACCAAAGCAGCGGCCGCCGCTGGATACACAATGTCGGCCAGCACATCAGCCTGTTTACCGGCGGGATTAAAGACAAAATCACCATGAAGTTCATCGCCGCCAAAGGCCAGCTACAAATGCAGGCCCAAAGCGACGACATCGAAATCACCGCCGACAAAAACGTCAAACTCACCGCCATCAAAGGCAAGGGCCTCTTCAACGCCAAGCAAGAAATCCTACTCACCGCCGGTGGCGCATATATCCGCATCAAAGACGGCAAGATTGAGCTGCATGCACCGGGCAAGGTGAGTATTAAAGGCGGCAGCCATGATTGGGGTGGGCCTGCAAAGCTTGATGTGCCATTCCCAACTTTCAAAAAGGCTTATTCCGCACGTTATCAATTGATAGATGACGTAACAAAAGAGCCTTTAATTAACAAGTCTTACACTATGCAGCAATCCGGAGGCAGGAAGATTAGCGGCTTCACCGATAAGGCAGGCTGGACATTAACGGCAATGAGTAGCAAACCTGATGAGGTTAAATTAAGCACTATTGAACCCAAGGTTGGGCCTCTAGAAATATTGTATTTAGCTGGAGGTGGCGCGGTGGAAATGGAGCTTGATTTGCGTAAAGAAAGCCCGACAGAGCTAGGGGAAAATAATGACTAAGACCATTCGCTTAGAAGAAGATACAAGCAAAGGCTTGGCGTTGCTACCTAGCCCTCAGAATAAAATATATTTGCACCCCAAAGCCACACAAGCATCTCTATTCCCACAAATTCGCATAGCCGTTTCTAAAAAAGGCAAAACCTATGAGGTTCAAGCGCGGCAAGTAGTCATGTCGGCCTCAATTAGCACAGATGAAAAGCTCCATGACTATTTTTGGTACTACAAAGCCGAAGTGAATTTTGAGATACCAAATGATGAAAATGCGGTACCACGACCTTTTTTAAGCTCCACAGCACCTTTAGGAGGCGATGGTAAAAAAGACCCAAATCGTCGGCATGCCGTTACGCCTTTCCCTGTAGGCAAACGTACAGGTTTTCTACGCCGCCCTGATCTCATCATTGTGAAGGATAAAACCATCCGCTGGCCTGCCCGTGCGGTCACAGATCACGAAGGGGTATTTCATGCTGACAATCTTTTGCGCGTAGTGGAAATTAAATTCCCTGGTGATTCAATGGATGAAGAACAAGAAGCGGCTTATACCCACATTGCTGGGGGTAAAAAACACTTCACCTTACTAAACGTCATTGAAGAAGACAAGCCAAAAAAACAACCCGTACAACAGCCTGCGCATCAGCCTGTATTCAAACGTGAAAACAAAAGCGTAACAGAGCGACAACGTGCCTTAATTTATGGCCCCAGCCATTTACCCGATCCCGCTTTTTATGAGCCTTGGCTGGCTGATGCCAAGCGAAGCATTAATGATCTACTGGACGATGGTGAAAAAGAGTTGGTGTATTTACGTAGCGGTTTAAAACAACTTTCACAAGAAGTAGAGGGCCTGCTTCGGCAAAACGCACAATGGATGTTTAGCGCGGGCCACTGGGTAAGAAATAGTGCAAGCCATGCATGG
>NZ_JAWQUO010000073.1:0-5742 GCF_033446605.1 Iodobacter sp. CM08
ATACGCTGCCACTGCCCGCTTGCCGTTGGCTGGTCCATTCGGTAAGGGCATCTGATTCTTCTGTCGCGTCAGCGCGATGAAAGCGCACTTGGCTGTCTTGTGCCTCCGGCACAGAAAAAGCATCATCAAACACCACCAACTGCACCTGCGGCGAATCTCCCGACAGATGCTCAAAGCGCCACGCCAAGCCTTCTTCGTGCATTAATCGCACTAAAAAATCAAAATCTGACTCTCGGTACTGTAGACAATAGGAGCGGGGCGCGTGCTGGCCAGATAGCTTGAAATCCAGCGTCTGCACGGCAGCAAACACCGAGTTTTTAGCTTGATGCTCACTTAAAACCTGTTTAATGATGTCGGGCACGCTTATGTCTTGAAACACGCGTGAAGTACGGCGGTGGCGCAACAAGGCAAATGGCGGTTCAGCAATCAGCATATAGCGGGCAAAGCCGCCATCTGAGCCAATCAGCTGCACCTCTGTAATCACCCCACAGCGCTCAATCTCACTACCCGACGCATCAGCCACCGATAACACCAGCGGCAAGCCCAATAGCGATTTAAGCTCTAGGGCTGCATCGGCAGATAAACACTCAATTTGATAGCGGTAAGCTTGGCTAATCCCTTCCGAGCCAAGCACCCGCTGTGGTAATAGCTGCCCGCCCCATGCAGATCCATCGCCTAATTGTAAAGAGATTAATCGTTGATCCTGATTAAACGCAGCGGCAAAGCTGCTCAGTATTTGTGACAAAGGCATGGGGGAAATCATTAGCAGTCCAAATCAAGCGAGTGAATGGCGAAAATTAAAGAAAGATTAGTTGCCGATCTCAACGCGTACAGCGTGTTCCGCGTCTTCGGTATTAAAGCGACGGCTCAGTTTCTTTTTAGAGATACCTTGTTTAACCAGGAACTTCTCTACGCTTACAGCACGCGCTAATGCGGCAGACTTGGCATTACCAATATCTTTCTTGTAGCAATAGCCACGCAACGTAATCGCTTTGGCATCTTTTAATTTAGGCAAAAGGCTCAAGAGCTGTGCCTCATGCTCAGGAGTCAGCTTGGCGGACATTTTGTCAAACTTTAAAAAAGCCGGATCAGCAACGACTTGTGCGGCGGCTGCGGCAGCCGTTTCTGCGGCTTTAGTTGCTGTTGATGTGGCCGCTACTGGCGCATTTTTCCAAGAAGTTGTCGCAGGCGTGGCACTTTGTACGCTTGGATTTTCAGCACATCCCGTTACACCCGCGGCAATTACAAGTAATGCAGCACAAACAAATCCTGAACGTATCATTGTTAAATCCCTTTTTTTAAAACAACTGATCTGCCTTGCAGCAGATCAGTTTGCTACTTATTGCTCATCACCCGGATGGTGATAATTAATTACTTATTGAGCATAGCTAAAAGCAGGAACGTCATGATCGGCATGCAGTAAAAACAAAGGCAAGGCTGTTCTCTTGCCTTTGTTTTTAACTTTGTTTGTAGTTCTAACTATGTATTTTTAAAGAGCGTAAATATAAAAAATAAAGATAAAAATAAACCGTGGTCTGACTCCAATTTATTTTATTATTAATAAGTTAAAAACAGCCACCAATCAGAGCGCCCCTTGCCATCCATTTTTACCACTAACATATGGATAAATATCAAATAATCTTCTTGCTTTTAAATTGAGGCAAAGATCAACAGAATCGTATTTACTGTACGCCCGCCACTGCCCGCGCTCTTGAACCTCTGATTTACAATCACTAATTCGCAATACTCCTGCCTCCAGCGGCTGCAAAGTAAGCTTTATGCGTATAGGCTCAGGTAATTTCTTCGCTTTACCACGAGGCTTCCCAAAAAAATTAATCTCATTTGGATAGTATTGCGTAGCTTGCAATACCCATAATCCTGTACCAGTACATACCGAAGGGAGTTGAGTTTCCGCTCTAACAGAAAGCGTTTCATATTTTTCGTCTAGCGCATTCCCAATAGTGGTATTAAACACCAATTTATCTGATTTCTTTATAAGCGCAGTCGAAAATTCAAATGTAGTAGCTGTCCAACGAGAATCACCACCTTTAGCAATTTTAATTATATTCTCACGTACTCCTTCTTTGCCAATAGAGTCTGCATTATCATCAGTAACATACACACCATCAGAGAAAACAGGACAATTTGCTTGTGAATTTATTGAAATAAAAGGAACCATTGCAAGCAACACTAAAGAATACTTTTTTACGCATATTTTATTCATGGCTGTGGAATCTCTATGTGGTAGGCTGGTTCACTCCTAACCTCTCCATGGGTAATAAATTTTTCAATAATTCCCTTTTTTTTAAAGCAACTAATTTTTCCTTCATTAATGACTGGGTCAGAGCAAATTTAAATCCTACTATGCTTCATATTTTCAGGAACAAAAAAGTAGATTTATCTTTACTCTGACCCCATTTATTTATTTGACCCCGTTTATTTTATTTTTTCGATGAAATTGTTAATTTAAATTTCTTAGAAAATTTATAATCCAATGGAATTTCATCCCCTGTTTCATCATCGATAGTACCAATTTCCATAAAACTCCCAATCTGGGTCACAGATGATTTCGCCCCAGATGACGGCCTAAACACATGATTAACACCAACAGAATACACTTTTGCATTCACGCAAAGACCCTTTTTTGCTGAGAGAAACAAACAACCATCCATAGAGCAAGCAGTTCCGATTGGCTTTATTTTTTTTCCAACAAGTAATTTATATTTAGAATTTATAACCTTTGACTCTAATCTACCATCATCGTAAATCGCACCAAAATCTGCCTGCCCACTTACAATTTGATCATTCTCATCAAGAAGGTACACGGCTAATTCACGCCCACTCTTAAACTTCAAACAAGGGTCAAAACCATTATCACTGGCATAGGTATACGCCATAAATAATGAAAAAAATAAAAGTATATAAATTTTATTCATTTTACTCTCATCAGTTCATTTAAATTTTTTTCAAAGATCACTAGTAAATCATCCTCGGTATAGGGCTTTCTACTTCCATCCCACTTTCTAACATCTACTCCACCTGGCAAAGAAGACCATTCAGAAGTTAGCTTTGATACTGCTTTTTTAATTTCTCCATTCCTAACATCAACCAAAGCCTTTCTATTTTCAATTAAACAAACAGCCATACGATCTTGTGTTGCAGGAGAAAAATCTAAAGGCATTTTATACACCTCATGCAGCTCTTTCCATGTGGCATATCTAATCTGATACGCTCCAGAAAAAGATCCTTTTTTATTTTCCTGGTTATTATACGGGTGTGTAGAAACATCAGAAAAATACTGACTTCCGTTTAATGTTGATTGCAACATAAAATATCTTCGAGAATCATCTTTCTGCCCGTGACACTCAAATTCGCGTAAAACTTTAAGGAAAGCCAACATTCTTACATACGGCATAGAATCAAAGTATTTTCCTCGATAAACCCCTACTAAGTCATAACTCTTAAATGGATATTTATAGTTATGAAAATCACTAATATATCCATCATACGTCCTAATATCTATGTGCCCATGATTAGGGAGACTTTCATTTGGCTTTTTACTAGACCCATTCCATCTTGGTGAACTCTTCCTACTAGCCCAAGCTAGTTTATCCCACCGATAAATAATAATATCACCTGGTGCAGCCCAACGAGGATCAGGTATCGTCGATGTTATATCTAAAAATCCAGCCTTTAATAATTCTTTATACCCTTCTGACGCGGACCCAAATGTTAAAGCTCCTGCCTTCACAACACCTGTTCGCATAAGAGCGATTTTTACATACTTAGCACACCATCCCTTTGGCTTCGATGATGTTTTTGCTTTAGTTTTAAAAACACCTTTGGTCATTCTAGCCAATGCCTCAACAGTACCAATTTCAATTTCCCAATTGGTTTGTTCTTCGGCATTAGCGATTAATGCATTTAACCTTTCTAATACATCTTTATCTGGTACAGAGGCTGATGGCACAGCTCTTACAGTCTGCTGAGGAGTCCCTTTCTTTTGAAAATCAGCACTACTCCACCAATTTAGCATTCCCAACCGCCAGCGCCCCCACCAATCTGTGGACTTTTCAATAACAACAGCCTGAGGGTGCCCATTCTTATCTCTAGCCTGTAAAGGAGGAGAGCTTTTTTTGCTTGTAGAACCTGCTATTTTGGGCTGAGGTTTTACTGGGCGATCATTTCCAATTGATTCTGGTTTGTTTGTTTTTGCTTCGGTCCTTTCTTTATTTCTATCCGCCTTAGGTATATTCTCTTTTGCATCTCCAGGGATTCCCTCATGGCTTTGCGTTTCAACTTCAAAAACAATCTTTGGGCTCACTAAAGTAATTTCATTACCGCCAGGTGTATAAATATCCTCATAAATGGACTTATAGCTACCATCGTACTTTTTTACAAAAACTTCAAATGAATCACCAAACTTTACATCACCTAAATCAAGCACCCCATTACTGTTAGTTAACAACTGTAGTTTCTTTTCACCAACTTTTATCCGGCACTCAAGATCTATGATTGGTGTTCCAGCAAAATCAAGAAAGCTAATTATTACGTTATTAGCTGCCGCAGAACTTTCAACACCCTCATCTTGATCATTTTCTGAACCGTCTTCTACATCGATATTTGGAAGGGATAAATCCTGGCTATTTTCCTCCGTATCCATTGGAGATTTAATAGTTACCTCTGAAGAAACCCCTTCAAATTCATTTAAATTTTCACTCATCATAAGTTCCGTCTTTACTAACCATTATTCATTCAAATAATAATAAAACGCATTTTATTATTTAATTGTTTTTAATATCTTTAAATGAAATCCACTCACCACTTCCGAATAAAACTCTTACTTTTTGAGCGGAACTAGTATAGATATGTCCCGTATTACCTTCAGAGTCAGTAGTGCCTGATGCAATACACACACCAGACTTATCAAACACTTCATATGGCATCTGCACTAATGCAGAGTCTTTATCACTGTCCATTCCTATAACACCAAGAACATTGAGCCTTTGGCTAAATTTATCCGGAATAGAAAAAACAGGAAGTCTTGGTAAGGCAATTGGCAAGCTCGTCCCCCCACTCAACTCATGACTAGCCCCTTTAATACTCACTTCCCCTGGGCAATGGATTTCTATATTGCCGCCTTTTAGCCGGATATAGCCGCCTCCAGAAGTAAAGAGCACTTCATCCCCTGCGGCGATTTCTACTTTTTCTTTGCAGGCAGTGATTTTTACGTTTTTGTCTGCGGTGATTTCTACGTCGTCGCTTTGCGCTTGCAGCTGGATTTTGCCTTTGGCTGCGATCAGTTTTAGCGCGACTTTATCTTTTACCCCCGCCACAAACAGGCTGATGTGTTGGCCGACGTTATGAATCCAGCGGCGGCCAGAGGTTTGGTTGCTGTCTCTTTGGGCGACCTGATCAAGATTTGTGCCTGCGGCAATCGTCTGGCTTTGTGGGCTGGTGATGGCTACGCCGTCTTCCCCGTGCAGCAGGATGATTTTTTGTTGGCCTGCCTGATCTTTGGATTTAGTTTTACCATCTTTATCAGTGTTTGACCCCGCCTCGAAGCTTTTGCTGGCGTGTACGTGGTGGTGCAGATGACCAGTGCTGGCTTTAGCGCCTGCACTGTTATCGGGTTTTACCGTTTTATCGCCGTCGCCGGTTTCAATGGTGTCAGCAAGTTGGTTGGTGGCTGTTTCACCTAGGCTTTGCGCGAGAGCAAGCGCCGATTCCAGCTGGCTTTGC
>NZ_JAWQUO010000074.1:0-5741 GCF_033446605.1 Iodobacter sp. CM08
ATCCACCTTATAAGACCGACTTCACCGCCCAAAGACGCGGCCAGCCCATGCTTAGTCACCTTGGCGAACAAGAATTTACCAAACCCACCAGCCGTGGCGTGCAAACCGCCACCGTAGTCGGCCCTGCTGGATCAGAAGTCCACACCGACGAGCAAGGCCGGATAAAAATTCAGCTACATTGGCAGCGAGCTCAGGAGCACCCTGAGTTTGGCGCAAACCTAGACGATAAATCATCCTGCTGGATACGCGTCTCCATGCCGAGCGCCGGTGCAGGCTTTGGCCACCAGTTTATCCCGCGAATCGGCGAAGAAGTTTTGGTGGATTTTATCGAGGGAGATATCGACCGGCCCATCGTTACCGCCGTGGTTCACAACGGATCTCATCCACCTTCAACATTCAGCGGCGCTGGCAGCTTGCCCGCCAATAAAACCCTATCTGGCATCAAGAGTAAAGAATTTGAAGGCGGCCAATACGGCGAGCTGCTGTTTGACGACAGCAAAGGCGAAGTGCGCACTAAATTATCCAGCGAGCACGGTAAAACTCAGCTCAACCTTGGCTACTTAATCCACCCGCGCACGGATGGAAAAGGTGAACCACGCGGCGAAGGCTTTGAATTACGCAGCGATAAACAAGGTGCCATTCGCGCCAGCGGCTTACTCATTAGCACCGAAGCCAAAGGCGGCGCGAGCGGAAAACAACTCGATCGCAGCCCCGCGCAAAGCCAGCTGGAATCCGCTTTAGACACCGCCAAAAACCTCGGCGAATACGCTACCAAACAACTCGCCGACACCATTGAAACTGGCAACGACGATCAAACCATCAAGCCCGACAATAGCTCAGGCGACAAAGCCAGCCACGGCCACCTTTACCATCACGTGCACGCCAGCAAAAGCTTTGAAGCGGGGTCAAACACGGATAAAGACGGCAAAACAAAATCCAAAGAGCAGGCTGGCCAGCAAAAAATCATCCTGCTGCACGGCGAGGACGGCGTGGCCATCACCAGCCCGCAAAGCCAGACCCTCAGCGCAGGCAGCAACCTAGACCAAGTCGCCCAAAGAGACACCAACCAAAGCAGCGGCCGCCGCTGGATACACAACGTCGGTCAGCACATCAGCCTATTTACCGGCGGGATTAAAGACAAAATCACCATGAAGTTCATCGCAGCCAAAGGCCAACTGCAAATGCAGGCCCAAAGCGACGACATCGAAGTCACCGGCGACAAAAACGTCAAACTCACCGCAATCAAAGGCAAGGGCCTCTTCAACGCCAAGCAAGAAATCCTACTCACCGCCGGCGGCGCTTATATCCGCATCAAAGATGGCAAAATCGAGCTGCATGCGCCGGGGAAAGTGAGTATTAAAGGCGGCAGCCATGATTGGAGTGGGCCAGCAAAACTAAGCGTAGAACTTCCTGATTTACCTAAGAGTGGGAAATTCCAAGAGTTTTTTGTTCTCAAAAATGCAAAGGGTAAGGTATTGCCAAATCATCCTTATCAAATGACATTGCCTGACGGTACCATGATTAAAGGCGAAACCGATAACAAAGGCGAAACTCAAATCGTTCACTCAGAGCAAACTGATCCAGTACAAGCTGAAGCACTGCCTAAAAAAGATAAGCCAGATCTGCTTCAAGTTAAATACTGGGATGGCACGATTGCACATCAACTGGATTTTATCGACCTAACAAATCCAGAAAACACCCAAGACGATCAGGAGGAAATTTAAATGGCTACCCCTCCCAAAAAAAGCTCACAAACACCGGCCAGTGGCCGCAAGAGCACGACCAAAACGCCAGCACAGGCGGGCACAGTGCTGCCTGTGACCAACCCTATGGATTTATGGTATCTCTGCCAGAAAGCGGGTTTTGCTGAGCGCTTCCCACTGATGGCCAAAAATCGCACACCCCGTTATCAGCGTCAGGTTTCTAAGTGGGTGTCTTTAGATTGTAAATTTAATAAATGGAAGTGGCCCTATTACGGAGAGGTCGGCTTTGATATGGGGGCACCGGGTGGCCCTAAGCCGATTATGAGTAATGATGAGCCACATCGACCATCAACCATGCCGATGAATTTTTATGGAATTTCTCATAAGCGTGCAGCGCTGGATATGGGGGTAGAGCTGTCTCTGCTCGATGCCGTACTAACGAAAAAAATGCTGGAGGATAATCTTAGTCCCGCTGATTTTCGCCAGATCAATATGCTGATCAACGTGGAAACAGCAGGGATATTAGGCATGGATAAACAAGGCAGGGTTAAGCTGCCAGGCTTGTTACGTATTCCTGATGTGATCCGCTTTAAAAATTACAAAAGCCTGAGCGGAGCGGCGCTGTTTACCCCCTCAAATATTGCTTTTGTAATTGAAATGAAGTTTGGGAATGATCAGTTATGGGATGATCAAAGAGAGGCATACATAAAAATTGCGGGGGACATTAAAGATAAATTTCGTTTGCTCGAAACAAAAGTATGCCAAACAGGCAAACATAAGCGTCGTGCCTGGCTAACTGAGGCAAGATTGAGCGAGCCGGTATTTCGTGATGTAGAAAATAAAGTCGATTCTCCCCTCCCGCTGCGGCAAGCGCTGGCTCCTGGCGCTTTACTCTTGGGGGAAGTTCAGCAAGAGCTGGAGCAAGTACGCCGCAAACTAGTCCCCGCTCAGATACCGGCAGGCACGCCGGTCTTACGTGCTTACGACCCCGCCCAAGCTGCAGCAGCAGAGCGGCAAAGAGAGCACACAAGGCAAAGTTTGGAACTTACGCTAGCTGCTCCTTTAGCAGGTGCAGCAGCTGGGGCCGCATGGTTTGGCGTCGCAGCAATGGCCGAAACGGCCACGCTGGGCGATGGCATTGTTTTACTGGCACGAGGGAGTAAGACCTTAATTCGCTTTCCTGCCAAACCTATTATTGCCAGCACTTTAGCGGCCAACGCGGCCATTTATGAGGCAGCGGCCAGCCCATTAAATGCGCAGAATAAAGATGTTTCGATGAATGTACTTTTCATCCCAGAATAAACAGGAATCAATATGAGCTTTTTTGAAGAATGGGAAGAGGCAAACTGGCACTTTACCTATGTAGACGAAGACGAGCCAGATAAGACAACTTTACAAGGCGGCTTAGTGGCCGTGTTTTACATGGTTGGGGCTTATCTGCCTGCCCGTCGGCAAGCTATTGCCCAAGTGATGCAAGAATTTCACCTGCATTACGGTCAACATCTTCAATGGGGCTATTGGGGCGACGGACAGGACAGAATCCGCACTTATTCCGCCAGCGATTATGCTAACGGTAGTGAATGGGTAAGAACCTTGCCTATGACTCATCCTGTTGAATTTACTTGGTCGTCTGGCGCTGGCTATGAATTCGTAGGGAGTTATGCAATAAAAGCTTATTCGCAAGCATTTTGGTGGGAAAAAAATTATAAGAGCATTGCGCATTTAAGAATTTATCTCCCTATTGAAGAATTAAAAGGAAATGGCTTAGCCATTTTTGAGCAGCGCTTACGTGAATGGGCCAGCTTGCTACAACCCTTGCATGGCTATACGGGGCTTGGTTTCCAGCAGTGTAATGAGTTTCAGCGTTATGAAAATTTAGAGCTGGAACACGCCGAGAAATTTAGATGTTTTGATGTTGGTAGCTGCCTTAGCCACGACGAATTACGTGAAGGTTTTAAAAGTATCAACTGGTACACGATTTTATCGGAGAGTTATTTACCACAATTAGGTGGCAAAGATGTGCTGGCATCCGTTTTAGAGCAAGAAGGGCTTGGTTTGTTGAATTACACCGGCGGCATTATGGTCAAAACAGGTGAATACCCTGAGCTGGGCTGGGTAGAAAAAGGCCCGCTACCCGCCAGCTATATCGCCGCCAACCGTATCCTAAAACCGGCCCGTGTGGCGGAGCTATCTAATTTGCATTACGGCTCGATTGCCGGTGAGGCTAGGTTTACACCCGATCTTACGGATCAATGGCTAAAGCGCTTTGATATTCCAGAGGTACAAATAGCCTCTGCCGCTGTCGTGCCTTTTCCTCAAAATAACGCGGATATACCGCGCTGCGAAGCGGATCACACCTGCCCACAATCAGGTTACTGGTACACCCCCACCAAACAAAACAGCCGCGCTTTGTTTAAACAAGGCGAGCTAATGCCAGATTTCCCCGGCTCTAGTTACGGTGCAACGATTTGGTATTGGGATGCTGATCAGGATTAAGTCATGAGCTTTTTTGCAGAATGGGAAGAGGCAAACTGGCACTTTACCTATGTAGACGAAGACGAGCCAGATAAGACAACTTTACAAGGCGGCTTAGTGGCCGTGTTTTACATGGTTGGGGCTTATCTGCCTGCCCGCCGGCAAGCTATTGCCCAAGTGATGCAAGAATTTCACCTACATTACGGTCAACATCTTCAATCGGGCTATTGGGGGGATGGGCAGGACAGAATCCGAGCCTATTCCGAAAGTGATTATGCCAACAGCAGCGACTGGGTCAGAACCTTACCTATGACTCATCCTTTTGAGTTTACGTGGTCATCTGGTGCTGGCTATGAATTCGTCGGCAGCTATGCGGTTGAAGCCTACTCAATGGCAGGCTGGAAAGAAAAAAATTATAAAGGAATTTCGTACCTTAATATTTACTTACCTATAGAGGAGCTGCAAGGCAACGGTCTAATTGTATTCGAGCAGCGCTTACGCAAATGGGCCAGTTTGCTACAACCTTTACATGGCTATGCGGGGCTAGGTTTCCAGCAGTGTAATGAATATCATCGTTATGAAAATTTAGAATTGGAAAACTCCGAGCAATTTAGATGTTTTGATGTCGGTAGCTGCCTTAGCCACGACGAATTACGTGAAGGTTTTAAAAGTATCAACTGGTACACGATTTTATCGGACAGTTATTTACCACAATTAGGTGGCAAAGATGTGCTGGCATCCGTTTTAGAGCAAGAAGGGCTTGGCTTGTTGAATTACACCGGCGGCATCATGGTTAAAACGGGTGAATACCCTGAGCTGGGCTGGGTAGAAAAAGGCCCGCTACCCACCAGCTATATCGCCGCCAACCGCATCCTAAAACCGGCTCGTGTGGCGGAACTATCTAATTTGCATTACGGCTCGATTGCTGGTGAAGCTAGGTTTACACCCGATCTTACGGATCAATGGCTAAAGCGTTTTGATATTCCAGATGTGCCAGTGGCCTCTGCTGTTGTCGTGCCTTTTCCTCAAAATAACGCGGATATACAGCGCTGCGAAGCGGATCAACCCTGCCCGCAATCAGGCTACTGGTACACCCCCGCCAAACAAAACAGCCGTGCCTTATTTATGGCGGGAGAGTTAATGCCTGATTTCCCTACATCTACTTACGGCGCGACGATTTGGTATTGGGATCAGAATCAAGCATAGACTTGCCGATCTTTAACAATCTAAGCAAGGCCAGAATATCGAGTGGGATGGCACAGACGCCAAATCCAAAACGATTCGTGAATACGCCGACGATGGCAGCAACAGCATCCAGCTCGAATATGTGCCTGATCTGCGCCTGACCATCACCACCGATGCGCTGGCGCAAGAGACTTACTATTACTTTTATATCGACGGCTATGTCTATCGCACGGTTTACCCCGATGGCAAAGAGGAACCTGATTATGTCTCTTGCTCAATTAAGGCTTGAAATACCCCTCTTGGACAAGGTTTAGCCTGCATCACGGCTTTGAGTAATCGAGGAATCAGAGCGCACAGGTCTGCTCGACGATTGAAACG
>NZ_JAWQUO010000075.1:0-5703 GCF_033446605.1 Iodobacter sp. CM08
TGCAATTTATGCAGGCACGCGCAAAAAAAAGCACAGGGGGAAGTAATACGCCACAAATCATGGCCTTGTGGGATGCAATTGGCACGGCGAATGAACTAAACGGATTTAGAAGTGATCCTGCTGGACTCTTGAAGCAATTCACGACAGAAAGGGAGCTGGAGCTTAGTACCTTAAGCTCTATTGAAGGGCTGAAAAAAGCACTCTCAAATAAAGCGGGGGCAGAAGCAGAAGCGGAGGCGAGGCATTTCCCCGGTAAACGCACCGGCTCTTTAGAGAACTATCCAGATTTAACAAGAAGAAAAATTGCTGCGAATGTTCAATTTAACGATGATCATGATCAGGCCAAATTAAATAAAGAACTGGCGGCGATTGAAGCCGAGCGCGCTAAAAGAGATGCTCCCGCTCGAGAGGCAGAGGATAGACGCGCCAATTCAGAACAATCACAGCATTATAAAAAACTTAAAATGGCCCATAGCTGGGACAAATACAGTACAAAGATCGATCCAAATGTTTTTAATACATTTAATAATAATCTGGAATCTCTGCTAAGCAAAGCAGATGCCCTGATTGAGCAACGCACTACCCTTCTGTTGAAATGGCTGGATGCCCCGCTGTTTATCGATACTTTAGAAGACTTTCATCCTTCGAACATTAAAGACGGTGTGCAATTTGAACAGGTGATTAGCCACGCTATTTTGGGTATGGGTACCAGTAAATCAGGCAAAGCCAAGATTGATGCTTGGATCATGGAAGGCAAAGCCAGTGTTAAAAGCAATTTACTCTGGCGTGCTTTTGCACTTAATCAAAAAGAAGCCATTCCAGAAATTGATAAATTACTGCTAGAGGCCAAAGCAGGCAGCAATATTGTGCTTACACCTGTAGCATGGGCCAGTGTTTTGGCAAATATCAAATGGAATAAAATAGCGGATCTCTATAAAAAAGCACAAACATTTGAAAACACCAATCTGCGGGCCATATCAGAAGGGAAAATGAAAGAAGCCAAATTGTTTGGCTTCTTAGGGATTTTTGCTACGACGGGTGATCGGCTTTTAAGCCATAGCTTTGCAGCTAAAATGATTGATAGCGTGATTAAAGAAAAAGTATTTCAAAGCTTATTTCTACTTCGGGCTGGGGCGCACGTTAATGCGGTGCTCGGTTTAGTAAATGAACAAGCTGTACGTGAAAACCTTGATCGTGCTGCGATGCTAAGGCGCATGCAAACGGCAGAAGTCTTTGCTAATGCTATGGAAGATGGCGGCAAACTACGGCCCAATGCCGCTGTATTGCAAGAAAAGTGGAGCAAACTCGCTGAAAATGCCGATGTACCGGGTAAAGATAAGCGATTCAATGCCGCCAAAGATGCACGTTTAGCAATGGTAGTGGCCATGCTAGAGGCATTTAACCTTGCTAAGTGCAGCTACTCTGCCAAGGCCGATAGTAAATCAATGATTACGATAGCTGCTGGCGTGGCTTCGCTGGCATCGGCAGCTACGGATGTGTATGCCAATGTAGTTAAAGGTGCATTAGAAGAATCTTCTTATACGTTTCAAAAGCTTAAGTTCTTAGGGGGGATGTTAAGTGGGGTTGCATCAATTGGGAGTGTTTATCTTGCACTGAATGAGGCTGGAAGATATGAAAACGCACGGAAAGTCAGTTTATACCGATTAGCAGTAGTAAATATGATAGCTACAGGTCTAGGTTCTATTGCTAATTTGTTGTCGGCATTCTCTTATTGTGGTCCATGGCTTGAAGTTGTTGCTGAGCGTCAAATGGCAAAAAACATAGCTAGAGCGGCACTAATTAAACTGGCTTCAGAAGCAGCAACTAAGTTAGTCATGTACCGTGCGATTGTCATGGGACTGGGGTTAACGCTTAATTTTGTAGCACTTGGTATTCAATTGTTAATTTGGCAACTGACTGATAATGAACTACAAGAATGGTGCGAAAAGTGTGTATTTGGCTTGAAGCGTGATAAGAACTGGACATTAAAAATTCAAAATGAGATGTTGTACAAAGCCACTTATGCGGTTGGGGTTTAAAAATGAACTTAAAAACAGATGTTGGGATTATTGAAAACCTACAAATTGTGCGTACCCAACAAAACATACTTTATAGCCCGCACATGAAAGAAGCCGCTGGAGTAAGTGCTATTGTTTTTGCTGTAGCCGGAATGGGTGCTGCGGCAGTGCAAACTTCTGCTAACTCTGAAGGTGGTGCAGACGAAGTGGATATGTATTCATTTGATATAAATGGGGTGCAATATGCTGGCTGTACACGAGTAGCAGGATTTCAAAACGGAGATGAAATTGAATTAGTCTATGAAGATCGGGAGCAAGGAGCAGAAGTACTAGGGCTACGTAGATTCTCCACTCGATCAATTTGGCTATACCCATATATGAGCCGTGGCAGTATCGCAGGTATTATTAGTGGGGTTAAACTTTGGTTATTATTTAGCTCGGTAACTTCTTTGGGTTTTGTATTATTTGCCGTAGTGGCATGGAGCGGTACTTTTCCTGCTCATGTTGCGATAGATATTACTCTGATTAGCTTTGTACTTATTGCTATTTGTGTTAGCTGGATGCTTCCTCGTCTTTATCGATTTTCTATTGCAGCAAGTGAAGTATTTTCCAAATTTGGTTTCGAAAATCCTAAATGGGTTGACCTCCATAAAACCACAAAGGTATTTCGTAAGAAAAACAAAATAGTTTGGACAGTTAAAAACTCATTGGATTTATGGTATTGAATTCATATTTAAATTATCTACTGTTTGGATTTAAAAATGAAATTAAAAACAGACCGTGGAATTATTGAAAATCTACAAATTGTACGTACCCAGCAAAATATACTTTATAGCCCTCATATGAAAGAGGCTGCTGGAGTAAGTGCAATCGTTTTTGCTGTCGCCGGAATGGGCGCAGCTGCAGTGCAAACTTCTGCCAATTCAGAAGGTGGTGCAGATGAAGTGGATATGTATTCATTTGATATAAATGGGGTGCAATATGCAGGTTGCACACGAGTAGCAGGATTTAAAAACGGCGATGAAATTGAATTGGTATATGAAGATCGGGAGCAAGGGGCAGAAGTGCTAGGGCTACGTAGGTCGTCTTCCCGATCAATTTGGTTATATCCGTATATGAGCCGGGGTAGTCTTGCTGGTGTCATTAGCGGCATTAAGCTTTGGCTATTATTTAGCTCGGCCATTGTTATTGGTGTTTTATTACTTGCCGCTATAGGATGGGACGGCAGCGTCCCTATTCATGTTGTGGTTGATATTACAATAATGGGATTTGCGCTTATTGCCATTGGCGTTAGTTGGATGCTCCCCCGCCTTTATCATTTTTCTATTGCAGCAAATAAAGTATTTACTGCCTTTGGGTTTGAAAATCCAAAATGGGTTGACCTCCACAAGACTAGCAAGGCTTTTCGAAAGAAGAACAATGTTCCTTGGAACGAAGGAAGTGGATTGGAATTATGGTATTGAGCTATATTTAAATCACTAGTTTTTATGATATAAATATAAATTTAAACAAGCAATAAACAGTGAAGAAATGAAGCATGCACTCGACAACGCAAGAAAGGAGTTAGCATCATAATGTTGCCTATTGAGCCCCCCCCCTCAACGTCTGGATTAGTAAAAATCAGCGGCCTGATTAGCAACTACAAATCAACACGTGAACATGCCAATTTTTTCTTTACTCAAAACGACAACAAAGCGATGAGTTTAGCAGCCATTGCCAGTGCGGCAATTGGCTCAAGTGGGCTGGCAATGGGCGCGGCGATTTCCGCATCGGATATGGAAGAAGAAGCTGACTATGTAGAGTTTGAAATGGATGGCAAGGCCATTAAGGGCTGGGTTTGGCGTAGCCCATTTGCCAACAATGATATTGTGGATGTTGTTGGCGAATGGCGGGATAATTATTTTGAATTAGTTGCCATTGCCCGCCCTGCAGATCGAACCATTGCCCTTTACCCGCATTGCTCACGTGGCAAGCGCGCCCATATAAAGAATGCGATTAAATGGTGGTTTCTTGGCGTGACAGGAATGTTCGGCTTGACCGCTGCTGTTATTGCTTTGCAAATCGCTCTCGGAGAATCTTTGATTAGCATTTTGGTTGCCAGTTTTTGTTTTTTAGTGCCCCCATTAATGTGGCTATTCTTTGGAAAAAAAGGCCTGCTGGCGAGTATGGGCCTACTTTTTTCTCCATTAATATATACATATAGCCTTGATGATTTTATTCTAGCAATACGTGTAGCTTGGCCCGCCCCTGTTGTGCTCTATATATTTATGGGGATATTTGCGATTCTATACTCACGAAAAACGATGAAGTTTGTTAATGTGGCGACTTATGTTTTTGATGCTCTAGGCTTGGAAAACCCATCAAATATAGATTTGCCAAAAACATCGCAGGCAGAACTTTTAAAATTAATAAAAGAAAGAAAAGTGAAAAAAGAAAATGAAGCGATAAAAGAGAGTAAAAAAAGAAAAAACAAGAAAGAAATAAAAGATAATTCATTACTAAGTCAGAGCGAAATGAGTTTGGGCTCTATGTATTTTAAATACTAAACTATCACCTAAGTACAATAGATGGGGCCTATCATTCAAAAATGCACTTACCATTGCAAGGAGTATGCGTATTGCATGTTGAGAAAAAAACATCAGCTTCTGGCGTAATTAAAATCAGTGGTCAAATTAAAAACTATAAAGAAACCCGTGCTCGCGCTAATTTCTTTTTTACTGAGAACGATCAAAATGTCATGGGTATGGCGGCGATTGGGGCCGCTTTGGTAGGTAATAGCGGTCAGGCAATGGGCACGGCCATATCAGCATCTGATATGGAAGAAGAAGCTGATTATTTAGAATTTGAAATTGATAATATTAAAGTTAAAGGCTGGGTATGGTGTAGCCCGTTTAAGAACGATGACCATGTAGAGGTGGTGGGCGAATGGAATAATGGGTATTTTGAATTAGCGGCTATTGCAAGACCTGACGATAGGATGATAGCGCTTTATCCCCATTGTTCGCGGGGAAAGGCGGCGCATATACGAAAAACGGGTTATTTATGGTTTGTCGGGGTAACTGGAGTCTTTGGGTGGGCCGGGGCACTGCTTCCTTTTATGTTTATTCTTATGGATGATCACCCAATAATCAGTTTTTTTGTTGTATTTTTTGGCATGTTTTTTCCTTTGTTTATTTATTTGTTTTTTGGGGAAAAAGGATTAGTTGCCATTTCTATAGCTATGATCATCGCTTTGCTTGGGAAGTTTGGGGGGGGGGGGATTGTTCATACAATTATTGAAAATTGGCCAGTACCTTTATTTCTTTACGTATTCATGGGGGCATTTGCGATCAATTATTCATGGAAAACCATGAAGTTTGTGACTGTTGCAACTCATGTTTTTAAAGCGCTCGGTTTAGAAAACCCATCAAGTGTGGATTTGCCGAAAAGATCAAAGATGAATCCATTACCCGTCCCTCCTGTAGCAGCCAAAGCACCGCCTTCTAAATCAGCGATTGCCAAAGCCGCTAAAGATGCTGCCGCCGCCAAAGCACTTTCGCCTAAAGCGGCGGCTAAAAAAGCGGCCAAAGATAAAGCAAATGCAGAATACGCCGAATACCTCGCTGCACACGCCGCAGAGACTGAAGGCCCCGTCAAACCATCATTATCAGCGGCATTTGGCAGTATGTATTTCAGGTATTAATCA
>NZ_JAWQUO010000076.1:0-5619 GCF_033446605.1 Iodobacter sp. CM08
CATGGCCTCCACTGGCTATTGAACCGGTTCATATTACGCAGTTGACAGCACAAATTGGATCGTCAAAACAAGACGGCACTCTCTATTTGCTGATTGATCCTATGCTGGGCGAGCCACGCCCCTTAGATGGCGGACCAGATGCAGCGCCAGCAGAGAACACGCCTTCTCTGCAAGACTCCCGAACGCAAGCGTGGGACGGGCGGCTTATCACCATGCTGACTTTTAATGAGCCGCCTTTGCCTTATGCCCAATTGCCTTATTTAGTGCAGCTGCATAATAAAGAAGATCCTTTATTTGTCGAGTCTATTCAACTGGCCTTAGAAAACAACCTCTCCTTAGTAGAGAAAGGATTTGGTGGGCTCCCTATATGCGCTTGGTTACAAAGCCATGCCAGCGGCGAAGAGCTGGCAATATGGTTAGCCAGAATGATGCAGCAAAGAATAAAGGGGCGAACAGGCAAGCGCTATTTAAGAGCCAGTGACCCCAGAACAATGCCCTTACTTTTAGCGCTGCTGGGTGAAGAGCGCATCAGTCTGTGGCTTGGCCCTGTTTCTAACTGGTATTTTTTATCTATCGACGGCAGAGTCACCCATCTACAAAGCACAGGGGGCAACAAGGCAACGCTGGCATTAAAGCCCCATGAAGCAGAAGCCATACTCGATGCTGAGGCGATTAACCGTACTTTAGCGCAATGGTATGCCACACGATCAGCCCCCTATGCTCAGATGTTTTTAAATGCACGGCTATGGGTTAAAACGGCCAGGGAATCGGGCTGGCCGCAAATCGATGATCAACTGGCCTTTGCCCTCTATGCGGATCGATATCCGCAGTTTTGGCAGCACCCATCCATGGCCGCAATTTTTAAAAACGCCAAAGAAACTCAAACGCCTTTGAATACCGCCTTGGCCGAAATAACCGAAAGCCAATGGGACCAAATCATGCTGAACTCACCGCAAAAGAAGACCAATGACGGATACCTGTAGAGCTTGTGAAAAAAGTGGTCTGCCTATTCTATTGGTGCGCCCTTCTGTAATTGCAAACAAAGCAGATTTGCAACCCGCTGGTAGTGACAAGCTGCTTTCGCACGCCACTGCGCAAAAAGCCGCCCAGCTTGCCACACCTAAGCAATCGCGCTTTGTCTTGCGCACCCTGCGCCGAGGTTATTTATATGTGTTTTATGAAACACCGCCAGCAGGCAAAAAAGATGGTTGGGATATCTATCGGATTACACCGGAAGGAGCGCTTTACTCTACCTCGCACCCCTCCTTTTATGCGCAAGAGCCTTTCTCATGTAATAAAGCCGGCCATTTGCATAAAGTGCGCTTACTGACGATTCCCCAGGCTCATAAAACGGGGAAAATATGGCTGGCTTATAGCGCCAACTTATGGAATGACACGCTTAAAAAAGCGAATCAGGCCAATCCAAAAGTCATGCAATGCCTTGATGTTAAAGCCTACTTAGATAGCGGAAAAGCACCAGACAATGCATTTGTTGCCAAGGCAGAAAGCCCAGGGAAATTTGTTGCTGAATATGCACTGCGCAATGTAAGCCCGGGAAAAGATGCGGAACCCTACTTCCCCTTTAAAACCGGAGCAGGCGCGCTGGATCAACTGAATGGCCATATGCAGCAACTGGGCAATATGCACCCCAAGACCAAAGATAAAGGCCTTGTGTTTGCCCTGCCAGACCCGGTGGCAGTTTCTGCCGAGCTAAACCATTTGCGTATGCGGGCGCTGGTAAAAATGAACGAGGCACTAACCCCCTTCGCCCAGGGAATGCTCTGCTCTGCCAGGCTTAGCGGCATTCAAAAAATGCTTCATCAAGATAATTTCAAGAAAACGGACTCATTTTTTGAATCGGGGGCAAGGGATTTAGGCGTGATTACCAAGGGGCAATATGATCGAAAAGAATCTAATGCCTATGGTCAGATCCCGATTGATTATTCAAGGAAAACACTGTGGGAGCCACTTGATACCACAACGCCCATTACCTCAAGGACACTGGGCCGGGTTTTTCAGCCTGAAGACACCGCGCAACGTGAACGTACAGCCAATCTGCGAACACAAGCCGATTGGAAAAAAATTGAAGAGAAGCTGATTAAAGGCAAGCGCGAAGTCTTTGTAAAGAAATACGAGATTGAAGAGGCTGCTCAAAAAGCCATCGTTACTCTTTTTGACGATGATTACGCCGCCGCATCTCAAAAAAACGTGACTGATTTTTTTGCCCTGCATTTTGATGAGAACGACCCGAACGATCCTAAGCAAACCCACCATAGTGCGGGGGCTTGCTATAGCGAAGAGGCATTTCATGTTTACGGCGGGGGCAGCATGGGCCCTAGCAGCGCCGAGCTGGCGTATCAACAGGCGCTCAAACCAGTCACCGGTCTGGATGCAGTGATGCTGCGTGCACAGCTTTCTAATCAAAAATCGCTTTTTGAATATGTGGCCGAAGATAATCAGGCCAAAAGTTATAACCTACTCAAAGACTTAATTGTGCCGCAGCTTAATGCTAAGTTTAGCTGGCTGAATGAGGCAGTATTTGGCTTTCATCAGGGGGTTTCTACGGCATTGATTGGCGGTGCGGTGGGCTACGCCAGTCAGCACAATAGCTTTAAAACGATAGAACGAAAACTGCTTGGCATGGCTTTGCTTGGTCAGAATATGGAGCATATTCTGGCTACGGCACTCAACAAAATCAAACCCAAGGCTCGCCCAATATTAATCAGCGTCTTCTTACCTTTTGATGAGGCCATTGCTTTGCTAAGCAGCAAGCAATATGTGCCAAGCAAAAAACAGATAAAGAGCATGCGCAAGCAAGGAAAGATCGAGCTGCATGTACTTACCGATACCGATAAGCTAAAGCAAGCCTCACAAAGCGCCGCAGCCCTAAAAGACGCTGAAAAAGTAACCCTGAATATCTCTAAGCTTAATTTAACCGCGCAAGGCTTAGAGGCGATACAAAAAGTATCGGAAGAAGATTTTGGCAAGATGTTTGCGCAGCAAAGGCACGTGGCAGAAACGGCAAAAGAAGCTTTAAATAGCTTAAAAGAAAACAGCTGGCGTGGCGGTAAGGCGGTCTTTATCAAGGCAGAGGGCCGCATTGCCATCGGCTTTTTATCCCTGCAAATGCTGGGCTTAAATGGCAGCCTTAAATCTTTAGCCGCAGCCAGCCCCGAAGATCAAAAAGCCTTACGCGATGCTTGGTTTGGCATTGCCAGCAATGGCTTGGGTACGGTTGGGGCTACTGGGGAGCTGGCGGGCATTGCTGCAGCACAATTTGCGAAGCATGGGGCTACGACACTTTGGCTGAAAGCCATAGGTGGTTTTGCAGGCTGGGGAGCTTTGCTGGTGGATTCTGCGCAGGCTTTTACTTTTGCAGGTGAGCGTTCCAAGCGTAATGATAAATATTCGGCAACTGCTTGGAAAAGTACTGGGTTTTTATATGGTGCTGGTGGAGTAGCAGGCATTTTGGCAACCGGTGAGATGGTAGTTAAATGGATAGGTACTAGGGCCATTATTTCTACGGCAGCCGTGGCCTCTGAGGGCGTAATTGTTATTCTGGGTATGAGTTTAACCGGCTGGGGCCTAATTTTAATGGGGCTGGGGGTGCTGGCATCTTCCGGCTCGGCAATGCTAACGCCTACCGAGTTAGAGGATTGGGCCGAAGACTGCTTCTTTGGCAAGGTGAATAAGTTTCACACCGCTGCAGAGGAAGAAAGAGCGCTCCTGAAGGCTTTACATAAGAGCAATCAGGCCGCGCCTGAGCCTCAGTCTAAATATGATGTGAAGCAATCCCAGAGGGCAGACAAATCAGCCCCTGCCTCTGTCAAACCCTAAAGAGCTTATTACCTATGACATTAAATACCGCCTCAACTGCAGCTTATCGTGTACTGAAAGGTGAATACCCGCCAGCAATGATTGATGTATCTAGCTTGGGCATTACCACCTACCTAAATAAGAAAACAACCGCGCGGCAAAATGGCAGCACGCTGAGTGAAGTTAAAACGATCTATGCAGCAGCCATCGAGCTGGCCAGTACCACACATTATCAGCGTGGCCTTGTAACCGTGTTTGCAATGCTCCTCATTTTTGGTTTTTTCCCCATGATGTTGTATAGCGCTTATTCATTTACATCGTTTGTTTCTGATGCTGAGGTAGTTCTTTTCATTATCGAATTGGTCATGTTTATTTGTAGCCTTTTTGGCGTTTTTGTTACCTTTCATGGCGGCGTATATTTTCTAAGAGCCGATATGTTTTCACTTAAAAATGACAGCTTGTTTTTTGATAAGAAAAAGAAAAAAGTTTTCCGTGTATTTCGTGACACGCCAGGTGCCATTGATTACATGAGAAATAGCTTCAAAAAACGTAATCCATTTTATCCTTGGCCTACCGTGATTGTTGAATACGATTGGGATTCTTTCGAATTTGTGCATGTTTCAAAAGTGGTGATGCTGGGGCAATTGCCTTCAACAACAAATGCATTGGGTGTATTGGTTAAAAACACCGCAGAAATATTAAATAAACCTAAAAAATTCGATCTGGAGCAGGATCTTCGCCTTTTATTAAACCCCCTGCCCCGGCCAGAATATGTTGATTTCTTTACCATGGGCAATCCACTGGTCATGAGTGAATATTCCGTGCAGGCATTATGGGCCTATCTGCATGCCTATATGGAAGAAAATGGCCCGGCTTTACCTGCTGGTGAGTCTTTAGCTGCGGCTGCGCCCACGACGTGGTGGCAGTCGATGGGATTGGTTAGCCCATTGGGTGCAAGCGCGAATGAGTGGGCAAAAGATAGACCTATATTTTTTATCTTCTTTTTATTGATTTTCCCTATCTCTGTGCCTTTCTCTACTCTCTGGGGCACCTTTAATTGGCTTTCGCATAAAACCGCATTCGAAGCCCCATTCCCCCCAGAAATCCGTGCCGAGTGGGGGGAGCCATTACTGCCCAAGAAATAAGCCTTTGCATTGCTATCGCCTTGTGCGATAGCAGCAAATAAAGTAGGGATCGCTGTAATTAGCTTAACGATTCAATTCCATCTAAAAAATAAAAGCTCATGACTCCAACGGCCACAACTACTGCTTACCGTGTACTGCAAGGTGAATACCCGCCGGCAATGATCGATGTATCTAGCTTGGGCATTAGCACTTATCTGAATAAGAAAACAACCGCGCGGCAAGGTGGCAGTACGCTGAGCGAAGTTAAAACGATCTATCCAGCTGCCATCGAGCTGGCCAGTACTACTCATTATCAGCGAGGCCTTGTAACGGTATTTGCATTGCTCATTATTTTTGGGTTCTTCCCGCTTATGTTGTATGGCACCTATTTATCTACTTGGTTACTTAATAGCGATAGAGTTATTTTCGTTTTAATCTCGATTGTTCAATTTATTTTTAGTTCTTTTTTTTCTTTTGTTGCATTTCATTTTGGGCTATACCCGCTAAGGGCGGATATGTTTGCACTTAAAAACGACAGCTTGTTTTTTGATAGAGAAAAGAAAAAAGTTTACCGTGTTTTTAGAGATTTACCTGGTCTTATTGAGTACGTTAGAAATAGCTTTAAAAAACGTAATCCATTTTATGCTTGGCCTACCGTGATTGTTGAATACGATTGGGA
>NZ_JAWQUO010000077.1:0-5387 GCF_033446605.1 Iodobacter sp. CM08
TTAACCCGTTAAAGTCTGGCGACCATAGCGAGGTGGTCCCACTCCTTCCCATCCCGAACAGGACAGTGAAACACCTTAGCGCCGATGATAGTGCAGATTACCTGTGTGAAAGTAGGTCATCGCCAGACACCCCTTACTGAGCGAATCAAAGATTCGCACGTTAAAGTAGTAAAGACGTAGTAAACAGAACCCCCGTACTCGAAAGAGGCGGGGGTTTTGCTTTGCGTGGAAAAAGTTGGTTGGCTAAATAGTAAGAATGCACTAAAAGTAAAATACTTTATGTTTATTGAGTATTTTACTTTTAGTGCATTTTTATTGGCTGATGTGTTCATGATGGGGAATTATTTAAAATAATGATCTAGAATTAATTGCTTAAGTTATGTTCTATCTTAGCGGGGACTGAAGTGCATGGGGCATTGGGGGATTGATCAATGGAGTATGTAATGTGCAAACCCAGGTGAAAAATTTTTCAGAGTATCAGGAAGTATCCGCAGATTTTCAGCAAATATTGGCTGAGGTGGCCGCCTTACATCTACGTGCCTTAGAGAGTGGAAAACAAAGTAAGAGAGATGCAGATGCAAGCTATAAAAGCATTTGTAATTTATCATCAGATGCGATGCTTTTGATTAATGTTGAAGGAAAAATTGTTTGGGCAAATCATGCATTAGTAATGTTATTTGCTTATCCAAAAACAAAATTATTAGGTTTAAATCTTGACGCGTTAGTGGTTGCAGATCAAAGAGAAAAACTTTTAACATTACTGGATAGCTTTAATTTGATGAGCGATAGTGATGCGCTGAGTGATGCAAGTTTATTTGATTGGCAAACGTTTACTGGAAGCTCTTTTTCTGGGGAAATGCGCTTGAGTTTATTGCCAAATCAAGGGATCGAAGGAGCGAATGTTTGTTTATTGGTTAAGAATAACTCTGCAGTTCAAAGTGAAGCAAAAGAAAACAATAAAATTAAACAAATTTTAGATGAAACAGTAAAGGTAAGGCGCGATTTTTTAGCAAATATTAGTCATGAAATCCGTACTCCAATGAACGCTATTATTGGAATGACGCATCTGGTTTTTAAAACTGAATTAAATATAAGACAAAAAAATTATATAGAAGTTATTCAGCGGTCTAGTGAGCATTTATTAAGTATTGTTAATGATATTTTTGATTTTTCTAAAATGGAAGAAGGGCAGTTAGTTTTGGAGTGTGCTGTTTTTGATTTAAATGAAATATTAAAAACTATAGAAAAAAAATGTGAAGATGAAGCAAAAATAAAAAATATAGCTTTGAATTTTATCTTGCCTTCTAGCTTACCTGAAGCATTAGTAGGTGATGCCGCACGATTACAGAAAATTTTATTACACTTGGTAGGAAATGCTATTAAATTTACTCAGCAAGGCCGTGTAGAGCTAAAAACGGATATTCAGTCAGAAAGTGAACTGGATATTACGATTAAATTTTCTATTAGCGATACGGGGCTAGGCATTGATGATGAGCAAAAGGCGCGTTTATTTCAGGCATTTTCTCAAGCTGATACATCAGCAACTCGGAAGTTTGGTGGGCTAGGTATGGGCTTAGTGATTGCTAAAAAACTAGTTAAATTAATGGGAGGGGAAATTGGCGTTATCAGTGAACTGGGAAAAGGCAGTTGTTTTTGGTGTTGTGTGCCGCTCAAAAAAAACATGCAATCGATGGCCCCAATCACTCCCGTAGAAAATACTCAGCGAGCAGAATTAATGGCCCGCGCTGGCTCTCATATATTACTCGTTGAGGATAATGCATTAAACCAACAGGTTGCGAGTGAAATATTGATTGATGCAGGTATGCAAGTGACTGTGGTAAGTGATGGGCAACAGGCGCTAGATATTATAGAAAAGCAAACATTTGATTTGATCTTAATGGATATTCAAATGCCTGTATTGGATGGTTGGAGTACAGCTAAGATTATTCGTGGAGGTCAACATCAATCCTCTATTCCTATCGTGGCATTGACTGCCTTATCCATGAATGAAGATAGGCAAATGTGCATGGATATAGGCATGAGTGACCATTTGCTTAAGCCGATTGATTCTGATTTATTAATGAATATATTGATTAAGTGGTTACCACATACTAAAAGAGCTGCTGTGAAAGAAGTGGCAAAGAAAATAGCGGTGCCAAATGATTTGGCTGCTGCTGGGCTTCCTCGTGATATTGCTGGTCTAGATATGGTGATGGGCCTTAAATATGCGATGGGCAATCCTGATTTTTACCGGCGATTATTGATTAAGGTTTTAGACGAAATACCAAAAGTGCAGGCTAGTTTAGCTGAAGCGCTGCTTACTGATCACTGGAGTGAGGCTAAGCGACATGCGCATACTTTAAAAGGAATTGCGGCAACAATTGGTGCTGATATCGTACAAAAATATTCCGCAGAACTTGAGTTGGCCTTAGGCCAGACTGTGGTGAAGCCCCAAATATTGAAGATGCAAATTGAAGTGAGTGATGCTTTGCATTACTTGCTTGAATCACTGCAGCATTTTTATTTTGAAGAAAAAACGACTGAAGAGTTACCTACAGTGGCTGCATCTTTAATCACTCCTTTAGATGAGGAGGGAAGAAAAGCACTATTTGAGGGCTTACAGCATTTATTACAAGAAGGCGATGCTGCTGCATGTGAGTTTTTTGAAGAAAATCAACTCGGTTTTGAGTGCCTATGGCAAGGGCGCAGCCATGAGCTAGCGCGATTCATTAATCAGTTTGCATTTAATGATGCTTTGGAATGGATGATGAACTCTCCCATTTAAATCAATAGTTAATGCTAAATGTTTAGTGAATAAGGAGTAGTGATGGAACCATTACAATCGCAAGAAAATAGGTCGACCATTTTGGTGGTGGATGACACGCCAGATAATTTAATGTTACTTAATGGCCTATTACGGGATAAGTATCGGGTGAAAGTTGCTAATCATGGTGATGTTGCTTTGCGTTTGGTTTTGACTGAGCCAAGGCCTGATCTTATTTTGCTGGATGTAATGATGCCGGATATTAATGGCTATCAGGTTTGTCGAAAATTAAAAGCTGATAAAGAAACTGAAGATATTCCGGTTATTTTTCTGACTGCAAAAACGGCTATTGAGGATGAGGAAGAGGGTTTTTCTGTTGGTGGTGCAGATTATATTAGTAAGCCTATTATTCCGACCATTTTATTGGCACGGGTGCAAACACAATTGGCTTTAAAGGCTGCACAGGTTTTTTTAAAAAATCAAAATCAATATTTAGAACATTTGGTGCAAGAGCGCACTAGAGAATTGGCACATTTACAGCAGGCAACTATTTTGGCTATGGCTTCGTTGGCTGAAACACGAGATAACGAGACTGGAAAACATCTGCGGCGCACTCAGCATTTTGTGGCTTTATTGGCGTTAGAGTTGGCAGACGATCCTCAGTTTAGCGAGGAATTAACACCTGCCAATATTCAATGGCTGTATAAATCGGCACCAATGCACGATATTGGCAAAGTGGGTGTGCCTGATCATATTTTGCTGAAGCCGGGTAAATTGACGGATGAAGAGTTTAATTTAATGAAAATGCATACCGTATATGGACGGGATGTAATTACTTCGGTGGAGAGTTATTTAGGCTCTAAAGAAGATAAATTTTTGCATTATGCACGTGAAATTGCGTATAGCCACCAAGAGAAATGGGATGGTAGTGGTTATCCTCAGGGTTTAAAGGGCGAAGATATACCATTATCTGCACGATTAATGGCAGTTGCTGATGTTTATGATGCGCTGGTATCTAAGCGGGTTTATAAGCCGCCTTTTTCTCATGCAGATGCGATTGATTTAATTGTAAAAGGCCGTGGTGCACATTTTGATCCTGTGGTGGTGGATGCTTTATTACGTATTCAAAATACATTCCCTGATATTACGGTGCTCTTTTCTGATGAAGAGGGTGAGCATCATTAGGCCTACTTGCCCTCTCTGGTGCTTTTAGTTGTTTGAGAGTGTGCTTAATTCTTGGAAAATTTCTGTAAATATTGGTCTGCTATCTAGATCGCTTTGTGAGCAGCGTGCTTGCAGATGAAGCAGCTGATTGAGCAGGGCTGGCGATCCTTCTGTACGGCTGATTAGTTCTTCTAAAAGATAGGCAAATGCCTTGACCTCAATTTTTTGTAATCGCGTATCTGTATAAAAAGACCTGATTATGTCTCTTGCTCAATTTCAATTATAAATATCGTAGGGCGGGTGCAACCCGCGTGTTTATTCAGCATGGCTCGCGGGTTTCACCCGCCCTACACATTCAAAAACCAAGCCCAACACTCAAGAACCCCATCTGCACGGAGTCCATTGAGCAAGAGACATAATCAGGTAAAAAGATGCCGCGCCAAAGTCCCCTAAAAGTGTTTCACCCTTGGTATTGATCAAAATATTGTGTGCATATAAATCGCCGTGCAGGATCTGGGCTGCGTGTAAGTGTGCGGCTGCAGCGGCAATGCTGCTTAAGATACGCAGCGTTATATCTAGACTAAATGGCTGATCTTGCTGATAAATATCTCTAGTGCACGATTCTAGGCTGGGCGGGCCCGCTAGATTGCTAAAGCCTGACGCAATCAGTGGCATTAATAGCGCTGGAGTTTGCTCAGGGTGATGTTTTACCTCACCAATGGCACCGATTAGCGCTGGATGCTCACCGGCTGCAAGACATGCAGCCATTTCGCACTGCGGTAGGCCATCGCTGGTGAGTGCTCCTTTAAAGAGTTTGAGCGCCACATCTTGGGTGGCTTCCTCTATTTGCCAACTGGCTTTGTAGATCAGGCCAGAAGCACCTTCGCCCAATTGTTCGGCGATTTGTAAATCCAGCCAGTGAACAAGTTGGCTCGATAGAGGAGGAGGGGCTTTGCAGAAGGGATTGCCTGCAAAAGCAAGCCACGCTAGTTTAGGCAGGGTAAACAGCCAATCAGGTAAAACTTTTAGCTGATTTGCAGCAATTCTGATGAGCTCTAAATCTTGGCAAGCTGCCAGCTCTGCAGGCAATGATTGCAATTGATTGCCCGCCAGCATGAGTTTTTGCAAGAAGAGACACTGCCCTAGCTCGGCGGGCAGCTGACTGAGTTGGTTATCGGTCAGAATTAACCAACGTAACGCTTTTGGTAGGGCTGCCGCGCTGACGCTGCTGATTTGATTGGCTTTAAAGCCCACCATAGAGAGCTGAGGGCAGCGCCCTAGCACTTCAGGGAGATGCTGAAACTGATTGTCTGAGTGTTGACGCCGACCGAAAACTGACCCAGGTGCTTTACTTATTCTGCTTAACTCTTGAGCAGAGGATAAAAGGTGATCACCATGGAAATGATGGGCAAAATCCGTAGAATGTATTTTCGCGATAATCTGTCGCTGCACGAAATCA
>NZ_JAWQUO010000078.1:0-5299 GCF_033446605.1 Iodobacter sp. CM08
GTGCTTCCGGCACAGAAAAAGCATCATCAAACACCACCAACTGCACCTGCGGCGAATCTCCCGACAGATGCTCAAAGCGCCACGCCAAGCCTTCTTCGTGCATTAAGCGCACTAAAAAATCAAAATCTGACTCTCGGTACTGTAGACAATAGGAGCGGGGCGCGTGCTGGCCAGATAGCTTGAAATCCAGCGTCTGCACGGCAGCAAACACCGAGTTTTTAGCCTGATGCTCGCTTAAAACCTGCTTAATGATGTCGGGCACGCTCATGTCTTGAAACACGCGTGAAGTACGGCGGTGGCGCAGTAAGGCAAACGGCGGTTCGGCAATCAGCACATAGCGGGCAAAGCCGCCATCTGAGCCAATCAGCTGCACCTCTGTAATCACCCCACAGCGCTCAATCTCACTACCCGACGCATCAGCCACCGATAACACCAGCGGCAAGCCCAATAGCGATTTAAGCTCTAGGGCTGCATCGGCAGATAAACACTCAATTTGATAGCGGTAAGCTTGGCTAATCCCTTCCGAGCCAAGCACCCGCTGTGGTAATAGCTGCCCGCCCCATGCAGATCCATCGCCTAATTGTAAAGAGATTAATCGTTGATCCTGATTAAACGCAGCGGCAAAGCTGCTTAATATTTGTGACAAAGGCATGGGGGAAATCATTAGCAGTCCAAATCAAGCGAGTGAATGGCGAAAATTAAAGAAAGATTAGTTGCCGATCTCAACGCGTACAGCGTGTTCCGCGTCTTCGGTATTAAAGCGGCGGCTCAGTTTCTTTTTAGAGATACCTTGTTTAACCAGGAACTTCTCTACACTGACAGCACGTGCCAGTGCGGCAGACTTGGCATTACCGATGTCTTTTTTGTAGCAATAGCCACGCAACGTAATCGCTTTGGCATCTTTTAATTTAGGCAAAAGGCTCAAGAGCTGCGCCTCATGCTCAGGAGTCAGCTTGGCGGACATTTTGTCAAACTTTAAAAAAGCCGGATCAGCAACGACTTGTGCGGCGGCTGCGGCAGCCGTTTCTGCGGCTTTAGTTGCTGTTGATGTGGCCGCTACTGGCGCATTTTTCCAAGAAGTTGTCGCAGGCGTGGCACTTTGTACGCTTGGATTTTCAGCGCATCCTGTTACACCAGCGGCAATTACAAGTAATGCAGCACAAATAAATCCTGAACGTTTCATTATTAAATCCCTTTTTTTAAAACAACTGATCTGCCTTGCAGCAGATCAGTTTGCTACTTATTGCTCATCACCCGAATGGTGATAATTAATTACTTATTGAGCATAGCTAAAGGCAGGAACGTCACGATCGGCATAAAGTAAAAACAAAGGCAAGGCTGTTCTCTTGCCTTTGTTTTTGACTTTGTTTGTAGTTCTAACTATGTATTTTTAAAGAGCGTAAATATAAAAAATAGACATCAATAATAAACCGTGGTCTATCCCAATTACTACAATTACTCTTTCGCACCATTACCTGTCACATAAATACTATCAGCAATTGGCACACATGAGGCTTCAGCAAAAAAACTGGCGGTAGCAGAGCGTCACATGCAGCTAAGCGCAGCCTTATTACATTCAAACATCATAGCCATGAGATATTTAAATTATCCTGATTATGTCTCTTGCTCCGGAACCCTTGATTTAGCTGCTTGCCCAGCATCGCTATTTCGGATGGTCAAATAGGTGGGATACCTTTATTTCATGGCACTTTACTCAAGCCGAGTAATGGTCGCGAGGGTTATCGACTGAGCAAGAGACATAATCAGGTAAATTATTGTTTTAATTTCATCCGCCAGTTTGCAAAGGAACAGAAAATGTTGTTCTATTTCCATCAACATTAAAGTTATAAAAATCTTTTTGAACACTACCTTTTACGTGTTTTTTAACCAATTCAATCTTATAAGGAGTAGTTGAGACAAGGCCTTTTATACTTTCATCTGACAAAAGTTTGATTTCTATTGCGGGCATTAAATATGGAATATCTGTATCCAACCCATGACTTTTCATCAGAAGTTTTTGCAACTTATTATTAGCCTGCTTAGAATAGCTAACATTATAAACATATTGATAACCTTTTATCCCTTTAACTGAATCAACCAATGTATCATCAAAAGAATATTTATTTAAAATTTTCTCAACGGAAACAGGATTCAAGTCAACCAAATCAAAGCAACATGCAACATTAAAAACCCCCTTCTCTTGCATCTGAAAAGTAGAAAAAATTGTAGCACTATTCAATTTTTTTTTTGTAAAAACAAACATTTCAAATGCGACAGGCTTTGTTATTCCCGCCTGAAAATTATACACTGGCAAATTAGCAAATACACCGACTGCAGGCTCAGCATATACGTTACATGATGCATACAAAACAGTTGCATAAATTAATGTTTTTTTCATCATTACTTCCCATTAAATGACCAATGTGGTTTATCATCACTTCCATACCAATGTACCCCATATTCATTACCAAGTTTTTTTAATTCTTGAAAATCTTTAATGATTACAAGCTCTCCACTAGTATTTTTCACCTCTTTATTTGAAAAATTTGTTATTGTCATATCAACAGCCAAACGTTTATTATGATTAGATGCACTGGGCTTACCCACAGGATTAGAACCAATGGCATAAGAGTTCACCATATTTTGAGCAGCTACTTTAGATTTATTCAAATCAACCTCCCCAGCAGCATTCCGATGACACCAATTAATATTTACACCACTCCATTTTGGTACATTTTCTGGCTTCATTTTCCCCCGTGCAATTTGAGCGGCATAATACATTAAATATGACCGCTCAGTCGGCCTATGCGTTGTTGATATACGAACAGAAATTTTAGCTTCACATAACGCTGCTATAAATTTTTTGGCACTAGTTTTAAATGGATCAATTAAATCATCTAGACTTTTACTTTGTAAAAACATTCTTTCCCAACTAGCACCACTAAGCTCACACTCAGCAGTGCTAACTACTATAGCTGGATGATTAGCCTCTGATCGCTGAGGCGTTACTTGAACGCCCTCTCGACTTTTAACCTTAGAATGGCCCTCAGAAGGCGCAGGTGCTCTTTTATCTGAAGGCTTTGCTTCTGGTTTTCTTGGGGCAGATTCTTTCTGTTTATTTTCTGGATGTGGTGGCTCTTCTTTGGGAGTGGAACCATTTGGTATGTCCAGATGTTGCCTAGCATAAATCTGGTTTTTATTTTTAATACCGTTCACTGACATTAAAGATTCAATATCAACGGAATATTTAGATGCGATCCCACCCAATGTTTCACCTGATTTAACAATATGTACATTCTTAGGTTGTATTTTTTGTTTTTTATGAATATCAGGTTGAATATCCTGCACAAAATATGGAGCTGTAAGAGAATATAAGCCATTAAGTTCGCCTACGCTCTTTGAAAAAATTTTTTCAAATTTTTTCCCCATATCTGCAATATATAACTTGAACTCCCCACTAAACAACCCCGGATAAATTGATGGCAGTTCACCACTACTATTTGTTTTTGTCCTTATACTTGTTTTACCATCAGATATTTTCACTTCAGTATTAGCAAGAGGCCTTTTAACGGCATCTCTAAGTTCGATTTTTACAGGCTTACCCAGTATTTTTATTTTCCCAGGTATATAACCTTCTTTTTTAGCAATGCCAGCAACTAACCTATCAAAACGAATAGCATCAAGGCTATTGATAACATCATCACGTGCCATGCCTACAGACTGGCATAATTCTGAAATATATGATTCTGTATCATTTCCATCGCTTGGCGGTGCGTACGCGTATATCATTTGCGACAAGCTGCTATTTCCATAAACCTCTTTTATTAACTTTATTTTTTCTCTTCTACCTGTTTCTACATCAGGAAAAATAATAAACATACCCGACCTAGACGTGCGCTGCGCATAACCAATTGCACTACTAATAACACGTTTTTTCCCTGGTTTAGCAAGATTGCCGGGGTTATTGAGGCGCCATGCAAAAGACCCTCCAATATACAAGGTCTCAGTCCCATCCTCAGCAATATAATGAACCGTCTTGTTTTCTCTATCATAAGTAGCGCTTACAAACATACTATTCTCCAAATGCTTCTGCATTAATTGCTTCATCTGCATTAAGATATATTTTCTTTGCATCACGAGTATCTATTTCTAAAAAACGAGGTACATCTTCATTTTCGTTAAAACGATACGTATGCAAGATGATTGATGTTTTTTTTAAATTAATATTTGGAGCTTTCTCACCTGTCTTAGTCGCTTTTACCACAAACAACTGTTCATTTTTTTTATAAAACCGAATACTTTGTATATTTGAGTCGGCAGATTCAATAGAGTTTAAAAAATAATCAACCGGAGGTCTTTTATTATCAAAAGGTACATGCATCCATACCCCATTTGACTCAGAAGGTAAAACATAGACCGTGTATATTTCAAAGTTATTTGCACTCAATAGGCTAACTTGACTTTTAATTATTCTAAAATTAATTTTTTTAATAGAAAAATCGTTCGTGCCATTTCTAAACGAGATCTGCTGAACTGATGCGGCCTGCACAACACTTGAAAGCATAAAAAAAGTCAATATCATAAACTTCTTAAAGAAATCACTCTTCACCATTCTCAACTTCCTTTTTAACGTCTGCTTGGTCAAACATAAATTTCAGCAATGCTACATCGTGAGTCATATCAATTTGTATCTGTGTACTCTCTAAATTTGACGCCGCGACTACCGGTATACTTTCAACTTCGGCTAATTCAATCTCATCAAAATGTTCCCCCCCACATCCACATAAACTATGGCTATCATCATCAATTGTTTGATCAACAAGCCAAGGCCCACGTTCACCTAAAAGCAGTTTCAATGGTTGTCCCGTACTCTGGAACACACGCTTAGTACGGCCATACTCATCAAGCGATCCCTGCCCAATCATTTCACCATCCTGATTAATTAATTGGTATGGCACACTACCACCAGCCCCCAGCCACTCCTCCAACTGTTTATCGACTACAACCTTTGTACTGAATGGTTGAGGAATAGAAGCCACCATCTGTTGATGAGTCAAATTCATACTCGCTGGCCCACTCAACTCATGACTAGCCCCTTTAATACTCACTTCCCCTGGGCAATGGATTTCTATATTGCCGCCTTTTAGCCGGATATAGCCGCCTCCAGAAGTAAAGAGCACTTCGTCCCCTGCGGCGATTTCTACTTTTTCTTTGCAGGCGGTGATTTTGATATTTTTGTCGGCGGTGATTTCGATGTCGTCGCTTTGCGCTTGCAGCTGAATTTTACCTTTGGCGGCGA
>NZ_JAWQUO010000079.1:0-4917 GCF_033446605.1 Iodobacter sp. CM08
GTTTCAATCGTCGAGCAGACCTGTGCGCTCTGATTCCTCGATTACTCAAAGCCGTGATGCAGGCTAAACCTTGTCCAAGAGGGGTATTTCAAGCCTTAATTGAGCAAGAGACATAATCAGGTAGATGTTTGCGCAAAATTACTTGTTAATCGGCCGGATGCGGGAAGCCACTCGGCTGCGTTTCTGCATTCCATATAGATGGATTGAATGGCTGGATAGTCCGCAGGTGTTGCGGTGCGAATTTTTGGTGTGTTGGCTGCAGGTGGAGAGGTGATCGCTTTTGAGGTTTGAATGTGAATTCCTTGACTAAAGTTATTCAGTAATAAGCTGTTTTTATGGATAAATACTATTTTTCCCTTGGTTTTGTTAATTTGGGTAAAGGCTTGAAACGTATCTTACTTAGCTCAATTAATTCAATATTGTCAGGGTTGGCAAGCCATCTTCGTGTTTCGATAAAGCCAAAAAAAACTGTAAAGCGGCACTGCGGGGATATTTTTCGCCTCAGTGGAAACTGTGAAGTTACATTGGTCAAAAAGCGATAGAGTTCTCTCCAACAGGCCGCTGCCTCTTGGCCGTATGCAGCCATTTACACCGCATGAATTTGGGCTGCAACAGCGTGGTTTTTGTTGAGTAATGCCACAAATTGGCTTGAAATCATTTTCTGCGCTCTAGGTATTAGAAGTAAAAAAGCTGCTGTCTTTACTCATTACCTTACTTGATGCACAAAGCGTGCTTCTGTTTGGAAAAGGGGTATTAAGTCGTGCTAAGTGCTAAGTGCTAAGTGCTAAGTGCTGAGTTTTTAAGTTATTGAGTCTTTCGGGAATCAGTATCGTCATTCCCGCGCAGGCGGGAATCCAGCTACGCGACTAGATCCTCGACAAAAACACTTGGGGTGACGCTTCTTTAGCCCGTTTAAAATTCATGAAAACTTGTAATTTACTACTTAGGCCACTTATGCAGTTGCAATTTGCTCGAGAATCGAGGGTAGTGCCAGCATGCTTGAAAACGTATTGCCTTGCGCTACTAAGTGTGGGGCGTAGTGAAGCGCTTGCATGCCAGCAGCGGCGGCTTTGAGGCCGACAGGGCTATCCTCTACTACAACACATTGTTCAGGAGCAAAGCCTAGCGTGGCTGCGGCATGCAAAAATAAAGCAGGGTCGGGCTTCCATGATTTGACGAGGTAAGAGCTAAATAGCCTTTCGCCAAAATGTGCCGCAAGTCCCGTAATGGCAAGAGCATGCCTGATTTTTTCAGTAGGCCCGCTGGATGCTATGCATCATGGGTGCTGGATTTGCCCTAGCATTTCAGGTACACCCCGCATTGGCTTTAACTCCGTCGCAAATAAATCCGCTACACGCTGGCGGTAACGGACTTCAAACCCTTCTGGCAATGAGTGACCCAGTTTATTTTCGATATCGCTAAGAATCTCCGCAAGTTTCTTCCCTCGGTAACGGTTAACCAGGGACACGACTGTTTCGCTTAGCGAAGGAAGCAGGTCGAGAAAAGCTTGGTTGCAGAGGGGCTCGTTATCAACCAGTGTGCCGTCAAGATCAAAAATCACGAGCAACTGAACCATATGGTAGGCCTGATTTTAGAAGGGTGCCTCAATTCTATCAACTTAAGGACAATGTCTTAGTCGTAACGCACTGAGGCTTAAGTTAATGGTATTGGATAAGCCTTACTTGGCAATTTTAGTTTGTTTTTCCCAGATAGATAAAATTGCATCTAATCGTTGGGATTGTTGCTCTTGTTTTGTAAGTAGTAAATCTGCTCGTTGCTGCTGCTCTTCGGCCTTAGTGGCTTGCTCCACATATTTCTTCATTGCTAATGTTTGATTTGCCGACTCTGCTGAAGCTTCAGGGGGAGCGGTTGGCCGTATTAAGCAGATCCATATAATGCCAAAAACAATAGAAAAAATTATTGTTTTAATGAGAAAAATAGCGGATTGCTTGATGATTGTATGCATGAATAAGTCGTCCGATAGTCATTTTATGCTTAAGTTTTGATGAGTAAGCAAACTTATTGTATTGAGATTGTTGAATGGGTTATTGATGGCGATTGTTGAATACGCAACCAAGGCCAGCGTTGCTGGTAAGACGCGGCTTTCTTGGTAAACAAGGGCTCGTGTGGGGTGATGGGGTTAGGTGTAAGCAGGCCTTGGTATAATAGCTGAAGGCCATTGGGTGCGTACACTTCTTGATTGTTGATGCCCACGCAGGTTGCCGGAATAAGAAAGCGATCAATGCCTTCTTTGCTGCTACTTAAAGGAGGATAGGGATGGCCGAAGTCTGCTTCGTACCAGCAATGCACACGGGCTTGGTTGGCTACTTCTACGCGGATATTTAGGTCTGCCAATACCGCCTCCACATGCTGCTGAACTTTATACTCCGCCGCTGCGCTGAGATCTGTTGCATCGAAGTAAAAGAAATCGTAGTCCTTAATGTGGCTTTCGGGGGCTTGGCCTGAGAGCGTGTTCCAAATGGTTTGGAAAAGACAGCCAGCCACTAGCCAGCCCTCTTTAAGCCCTAAATCATCCCAGCGCGCAATGATTTTTGCGTTATTGCTATTTTGTAGTACGTCGGCAAGAAATTTTGCTTGCATGGTGGCGTTGTCCCCTCATCTTAAAAAGCGCTACTGCATTTTATTGCAGTAGCGCTGATGGGGTGGATTATTTAATCATCTTTGCAACTTTTGCTTCAAATTCATCAAAGCGTTGTTTTAACGCCTGCATTTCGGTTTTTTTCTCTGCTTGGCCTAAAAATGAATACTGGATGCTATTCATGGCCGTATTTTTTAGCTCGTCGTAAGATGGTTTGTAGCGGCTGGCGTAGAGTAGGTATTCGCCGCTGAGATTATTGCGCGATACTCCAGGATCATCGCTGGATATTACAAAGGGCACACCGTGGCGGCGGTAAACTTGAATAGGGTGCGCTTCGTTTTTTACCCCAAGAATAAACTCATTACTGCTGAGGTTAACTTCTACCGCAATATCTTTTTCTTTTAGTTTCTTTAAAAGAAGATCGGCATTTTTCTCGTGGGTAATATCAATGCCGTGGCCGATACGATTTGCGCCAGCGATTTGTACTGCGTCATTAATATGATTCTTTAATCCTTCTGGCGGCACCATGCCTAGCGCTAATTCACCTGCGTGCAGGGCTAGCTTGCTATCTGGGTAACGTTTTTTAAAGAATTTAAACATCTGCATATGCAAATCATAATCACGCATCGCAACGTGTTCATTTTCTGGCCCGACAATATTAACGGCCACAATTAAATCGCTGGCTTTATCTGCGGCAAAAGCGGAATACATTTGGCTAAAGACCAGCGATGGGGATAAATTACGCAATACATAGGCTTGCACGCGTAACTTAAAATCGCTGCTATCAATGCCTTTGGCGGCGTCTTCCATAGTTTTGATATAGGCGCTAATTTGCTGCTGGCTGGTGGCGTCTTGCGCCATAAAATCGGCGTAACGGGCAAAAATGGCTTCAGCATTGTTTGGGTTTTGTACTAACTGGTTTACTTCTTGGTCTAATTCTTTATTGCTGATACCAGGGGCCAAATCGACCATGGTTTCTAAGTATTGTACGTTTTCTGCCTGCGCACGCTCTTTTAAAGATTGAAAGCCTTCGTGCATGGCATAGCTGGCAACGGGCATAAAATAGAAGAAGGTATTAAAGAAGTTTTGATCGGGGGCGGGCTGATCATGGCTATGGTTGCTGAAATCTTTATCCGACCATTTTTGCAGTAATTCACGATAAAAAGCATTATTTTGGCGGGTGGCATCGGCGCTTAGGCAAATTTTGCTACTTGCTTCGCTAGGGCTGGTGTTGATATGAAATTTTTGAGCGTTGAGTGCGGCATTGTCTTCGCTATAAATGCAAAATTTTTGTCGGCCTACCCATTCTAGATAGGTTTCAGCATAAATAGCGCCAGAATAATGGTGATGTAAATCAGCACCCTTAGGCAGCATATTCATCAATAGCCCCAGCTCTGCCGTATTGGGTGTGTGGGCGCTGATTAATTGCGAATAGTATTGCTTGGTTTGCGTGTAGTTATTATTGATATCTTTTGCGTGGCCAGCCCCGATTGCAAGTAGGCAGAGTACAAGTAGTTTAGTTTTCATCTTAATCATCTTTTATGGGTGGAATGGTTAATTATAGGCCGCAGTAAAGGAGTAAATGAATAAGGTGTTAGAGCGCTTGCATTTTTTTTAATTGAAGTGTTGAGTGTTTTTAATGCCAGTGTAAACAGATACTTGATTGATATAAAAGGGGAAATTGGAAGAGGGGAAAGCTAAGTTTTTTCTTGGCGAAAATCATACGCCAACTCTTTGTATAAATGAATTTGAAATTAATTAATTATTGATGATAAGCAGAATATGAATAAATTAAATGTTGTAGATTTTTTTTCTGCATAGTTAAACCTTTTTTTTTCTGCGGCAAGGATTAGATAGCATGGTTGATTTAACAACGGTAGGATTTTTCTAGTTGTTTTGAATGCATCAAGCCTTTGTAAAGTTCTTTGGCTGATTATTTCTAGCCAAGCCCGCATGGCTTGTGGGCGGCAGGATCGTATTTATGCCGCTGTTCCCAAATGGCATCACAAGCCCGCTGAGTTTTGGGATGCGCATGTTGCGCTTGGGGGGCTTGTATTACTGCGTGCCTAAGCGAGAAGGCTTTATTTGGCGATGCCTATAGCTGAGCACGCGGGTCATTTTCCACTTTTCCTCAGAGAGTTGCCAAATGGTGGTGAAGCCCGCCATGCCTTCGCACTTATTGTCTGCGAGGCTACTGAGGGCTGCGTCAATCACGGACACCACGCTTTGGGTTTATTTCTAATTTTCTAGCTCAAACTGCTTAGCAAATACCGCTGGTGCCTCGTCGTTCAGACGCGAATGGCGACGGATCCGATTGT
>NZ_JAWQUO010000008.1:0-13632 GCF_033446605.1 Iodobacter sp. CM08
ATAGCGGGTGAGTGGCCCGCTATTTGCTAGACTTATCCACAGTTGCTCCGATAAAAAGCAACGCTCGGCCCTGGGTCAAAATTCGATCGGCAGGGTGGGTCAAATTTCAATCGGCGTGAACAGCAGGGCTTGCGCGGGGGTAACTACGCCGCCCACGGTGTGTACGGCCAGTTGCTGCACGATTCCGGCAACCGGTGCGGTTAGGCGGGTTTGTTTTTGTAACTGCCCTGTTTTAACCACGTCTTGGGTCAACGAGCGGGCTTGCTCGCTGGCTTGGGTAAGCAGATCGTGCTGGGCGCGGCGAAACTCGGCCTGAATGGCGATTCTTTGCTGGGCATTGCCACTAATCGCGGCGTCCAGCTCTGATTTTTTATGCCGCTGGTTGGCTAAATCTTGCTCTGCCTCTATTCGGGCCTGCTGCTTCTCCAGCACGCCGTGTTTGGAAACAAAGTTTTGCAACGCCAAATCCTGAAAATCTTTTTCGCGCTGCTTAATAATTGGTAAGGTTTGCTCAAACTTGGCGATCTGATCTTGCACCCCAGCCCGCTCGGCCTGCTTACGTGAAGTATCACTATCCAGGGTTGATAGCCTGGCTTGCAATTCTTGCCACTGGCTAAGCGCCAGGCGGCTGGCTTCCAAAGATTGCAGCTCCTTACCTGCCGCCGCATTAGTAACAACAGGCGCTTGCCCGCTATCTAAAGCGGCGAGCAAGGCTTTAGCACGCAGGGCGTTTAGCTCTGCATCGTGCAGATTGGTTTGCTGCTTGGCATTTTCTGCACCTGTAAACGTGCTATCCAGCTCGATCAATAGCTGCCCCGCTTGCACGGTTTGGCCATCCCTCACATGAATCGATTTCACCACCCCAGCCTCTAAGGGCTGAATGGTTTTACTGCGATCAGACACAATCAACCTGCCAGGTGCCACGGCCACAATATCTATCTTGCCAAGGCAGGCCCATAGCAGAGCAATCAGGATAAAAGCGAGCAAGGCCCAAAGGGTGACACGGGCGGCGGGGTGAGGAGGATTTTCTTGTAACTCGAGAGCGGCGGGCAAAAAGGCAAGCTCATCTGAGCTTTTAGGAGGTAAATCTTGCTGCTTGCGGATTTGCCACGCTGCAGCAAAAATTTGTCGGTATTTTGTAAGCAATTCGCCGACAATTTGATATTTCATCTTGGATTTATACTGGTTAATTCAACGGAATATTGTAAGTATTTACAATAAAACAGTCAATTCAAAACAAACTAAAACAAAGATAAACATCAATTAAATTGATAATAAAACAAGAATTACGAAAGAAATACGCAATTATATGTAATGGAAAACCCCAAGAAAGCAATATCACACCTTTTTCTCACCCCACTCTTAGCCATAGGTACTAAGCTCTCACCATAAGAAATGTAAGCCAATTTTAAGCAAAATATTAACTTCCTCTAAGCGTTGCAATTAATCGGATCAGCTCTGAAGAGGGGCGTTGCTCAAGCACTACTGCCTGCCTATCTTGGCTAAGTACATGAGAGGATAAAAACACACGTCTTAATAACAGGCTTGCACCACTATTACCCGTACTCTGCCGTGCAAAAGCTAAATTAAGATTTGCCCAATCGTTGTAATCGCTTAATACAGAAAAACTGAAGTCTTGGTTAATATCCCGTGAATAGGGATTGGCATTTTGGCTGCCATTGGCATTCCAATCGGCATAAAAACCGCCATTATTTCCACGGCCAATGATCGCTGATTCAATCAGGCTATTTTCATTAAGATTTACCCCGCTGCCATCAGAGTAATCCATTTTATAGTCCGTGCCGCAGGGGCTAGCATCAATATTGCATATCCCGCCCCAGCTAAAACCCAGCAAGTTGTTATTTAAATAATAGCGCTGCACTGCGCTATTTGTTTTAGCATCGGAGCCTAGCCCTGGCAATTGGTAGAGGTAATTCATGATGCTATAGTAATTGGGCTTATAATTATTGGATTCATTACCACCATGCTCTAGGCCAAAATTGTGGCCTAATTCATGCATAATTGTGCTGGCTTGATAATTAAGTAATAAATTAGTATTACTACCTGATCCGATTGATAAACCCCAACTACCTAATGTCACCATTGAATCATTGCCGTTCACTTCAGCGATTCCCGATGAGCCCGCCGATCCATCTAATTCTTGCGAATTAGCCATAATTAAATAATGAAATAAGGTTTTACGCCGAATATCTAAGCTCGCAGATTTATAGCTATATAAAGAAGCGCAGCCTGTTTTGCTATCCAAACTCAAGCATTTGGCATATTTCACCGTATTTGATCCGCCCGCCAAGCCGCCGCCTAAATTAAATAAGCCGGGGTTAAAATTCGCGGCATAAAGGCTGCCGGTATCAAAATGAATGCTAAAGCCTCTGGCTGCAAATGCATCGGTCACTTTTTGCAAAGCCTCTTTGCGTGGAGTAATGCCCGCATCGCTAGAAATCATATGATCGACTTGCACAAAGATATCACGCTGATTGGCCCGCGCGCCCATCGCGTATAAATCTAAGCCAGCAAAGGTGCCTCCGGCTACTTCTGCGCTATCGGGGATGCCATCGTTATCGCTATCAACCGCGCTAGCGGGCACATCGTTTCTGCCGCCAGGGGTGGCAAATGAAACCAGCGACCAGTCTGCCGCGCTATTGCTATTGGCTTGCAGCGGAAACGGCCTGACCAGCGATTTGCCATAATCTTGCGCTGTGGCGGGCATGGCGGCCACATTGGCTCCTGCCCATGCGCTGCTGCTTAAAGGCGCTTGGCTGCTATTGCCAAAGCGGACAAAATCTAAAGTGGCCCCAGCAAAGGTCAGCTCTATCGCGCCATTGGCATCCCAAAATGGTACGGCTTCACCATTTTTGATATACGCCACTTGGCTGTTATCGCTCACGCTATCATCAATTTTAGCGATCACCACCAAATAGGCCCCCGCTGCCAGCGTTACGGCAGGCAAGCTAAAACTGACTGGCGTGCTGAAAACTGTGAACGGCGCAGAGCGTAGACCAGAGCGGGTGCGCAGGCTTACCCCACTCAGGGATACGGCGCTGCTGCTGGGATTATGGATTTCTAACCAAGCCCCAGCATTCGGCGAATCATTACTTGAAACTTCACTAATTAATAAGCCTGCATTAGCCGCAGTGATCGGCACAGCCGTTGGTACAGGGCTAGGAGTCGGGCTAGGCGTTGGCGCTAGGGTAGGGATTAATGTAGGGCTTGGGCTAGAGCTAGGTAAAAAAGTCGGCACTGCTGTGGGTAGCGGAACCGAGGTGGTGGGGGGCGGTGAAGGGGTGGCAGTGGGCACCACAATAGGTACAGCACTGACGACAGGTGTAGGGGCTACACTGTCGCCCCCTCCTCCTCCCCCGCCACAGGCCGTTAAAGCCACTGACGCCATCAAGATAAAAACATGGTAAAGCGCAGGTGCTTTCATTTAAACCGCCCATTTTCTGACATCAACGCCAGCGCAAGCCAAGCCGCGCCCCCTCTTTACCATAGCAAACAGACGATTGCTCGGCAGGGAATCCTTGACGGGTCAGAATAAGGACATAGATATTGGCGTGCTTAAGCTCAACGCCAAATGCTTACTCGCTCACATGCTCAATTTGCAGCTGCACCACGCGATTGCCGCGAAACTCGTTTACGCCGATGCGATACACGGCCAATATTTTAGGTGGCAGTGGATCGGCATGGCCAAAGCGCATGGCGTCCAGCACTAGGCCATGTGGGTTAGCGAGTTTGAGCTTTAAGTGCCGCTCGCCTACAAGGCGCTGCTCAACCACGGTGAATTCCCCCTGAAACAGCGGCGCAGGAAAGCCCTGGCCCCAGACTTGGGTATCTAGCGTTTCGGCCACTTCAAGTGCGAAAGATTCGGTGGCTAGCTCGCCATCGGTTTCAATTTTTCGCTCCAGCGTATCGGCATCCATTAGCTCATGGCACACCGTCTCAAACGCAGCTTTAAAGCGGCCAAAATCAGCCTGACGCAAGCTTAAACCCGCAGCCATAGCGTGGCCGCCAAATTTCAGGATTAAATCGGGGTGGCGTTTAGAGACTAAATCTAAAGCATCACGCAAATGCAGGCCAGGGATGGAGCGGCCCGAGCCTTTGATTTCATCATCATTGCCATCGGCAAACACGATGGTTGGGCGATGAAATCGATCTTTCATTCTAGAGGCGATAATCCCCACCACGCCTTGGTGCCAATCACCTTGGTAGAGGCTAATACTGTAAGCATCATCCACCGCAATATTGCCCAGAATGGCTTCTGCCTCGGCGCGCATGCCCACTTCAATCTCACGGCGCTCGCGGTTCATGCTATCTAGCTCTTTAGCCAGCGGCGTGGCGGCGGCCTCGGAATCGGCTAGCAGGCAGGCGATGCCTAAGCTCATATCATCCAAACGCCCTGCGGCATTCAGCCTTGGCCCCAACGTAAAGCCCAGATCAAAGCACGATGCCTTGTAAGGAAAACGCCCCGCTGCGGCAAACAAGGCCAGCACACCGGCACTGGCCCGCCCAGCGCGCATGCGCTTTAAGCCCTGCTCAACCAAGATGCGATTATTACCATCAAGGCGCACCACATCGGCCACCGTACCTAGCGCCACTAAATCTAGCAGCGTCGCCAGATTTGGCTCTTTGATGCCTGCAAAAACCTGCCGCTCGCGCAGCTCAGCTCGCAAAGCCATCAGCACATAAAACATCACCCCTACCCCAGCTAGATTCTTGCTAGCAAAGGTGCAGCCTGGCTGGTTAGGATTCACAATCAGCGTGGCGGGCAACTCGTCGCCTGGCAGGTGGTGATCGGTAATCAGCACATCAATCCCGCACGCTTGTGCCGCTGCCACCCCCGCCACACTGGCAATGCCGTTATCCACGGTCAGGATTAAATCGGGCGATTTTTGCGCCGCCAGCTCAACGATTTCTGGCGTTAAGCCGTAGCCATATTCAAAGCGATTCGGCACCACAAAATCCACCACCGCGCCCAGCATAGCCAAGCCCCGCATCCCAACCGCGCAAGCCGTAGCACCATCGGCATCGTAATCGGCCACGATCAAAATCCGCTCTTTAGCGGCTATCGCATCGGCCAAACGCTTGCCTGCCTCGATGATGTTTTTTAAGCCAGAAAAAGGTAAAAGATGCGCCAGCTCATGCTCTAGCTCACTGCGGCTATTAATCCCGCGTGCAGCATATAAACGGGCTTCAAGCGGGGTGTAGCCCTGCTGGCAAAGCAGAGATTCGGCAGCGGCAGGAACGATGCGAGGGGAGATGGTGGTCATTTTGGCTCAATGAAGAAAAGCGATGGGGCGAATCATATAAATGTAGGGTGGGCACCTGTGCCCACGCGAAAATTGCAAACTTTTGCAAGGCATGGGGATATCTCACTTACACGTGTCAAATATGTCTCTTGCACGTGTGGGCACAAAATCGTGCCCACACGACATGACGTGGAGATACCTCCCTCCCCACGCGTGGGCACAGCCGCCCACCCTACATGAATTTCCACGGTAATTTGGGGTTTTGCCAGATTTTCCAGCGTAAGGAGCGGTCGATTTGTAAGGCGAGGCCCAGATCGGGGAAGGTCATTGCTAGGGATGTTCTTTTGCCAGATTTTAAATCGGCCAGTAGCGGTGCAAACCAGTCTCGCTCTAGGCTTAGCCAGCCCTCACGCCAATCATGGGCATTGCCATAGCATGCGCCAAGGCGCAGCTGATCGAGCATCACTAGCGCATCCCCTACCGGCATAGACTCCGCACTTGGCGGCAAGCGCTGTACGTTCTCACCGCCCAAATGCATTAAGCCCGCCAACATTTGCTCATTGCTATACACGCTAATGGCGGGTAGCACCGGTGCATCAACAATTGGATACGCCGATCCGCCCCATGGCCACAGGCTGTTAATCGTTTGCGATTGCTCGCGGTGCTCATTCACGCTATGGGTATACAGGTACATCTGAATTTCATTGAGTAAGCGATGCCATTTCAGCGCATCCACACCCTTGGGTAGCAAGGTATCAATATCGCGGCCAATGGCGGCATCTAGCGGCGTCCAAGCCAGCTTTGGATCTACCGGTAAGCGCAAATACCAGCGCGTAGGCGTGGCCGCCACAAATAAAATACCGTCTTCTCCAAACACACTATTGAGCCCCGCCACCAAGGAATCGGCCTCGGCTTGGCTTAGCTCAAAATGATGAGCATCAAACAACAGCAAGCCATCTCGCTCAATTTTAAGGTGTACAGGATCTGCCCGCAGCCAAAAGCCGGGGCTGGCGGAGGGATGATCTAGGCCAAGGCTTAATGCAGCAGCGGGCAATGACGGCAGGCCCACCAAACCCGCTAGCCATTCTTCAACGCTTTGCTTTTGGGAAGGCAGCCGCTGACCACGCCCGCATAACATCGCTAGCGCAGGTAGCTCTAAGCCTGTGGTGATAAACCGACACTGATCCGCATCGGGCCAGTCGGCAAATGGAATAACTAGATGAAGTGACATAGGGGAATTTTACAACAAGATGCGGGCAAGCAGCGATAAGGGCTCAGCGCAGCCCGCCCTAAAGATATAAACACCAGATTAAATCATCAGGCCTGAGCGCTCGCTGCAAAAACATACTCAAGCACTTCATCACCATACCCATCAAGCTGCCCCGTGGCGCGCCAGCCCAGATGCCGGTAAAAGCCAAAGGACCTTACCTTGGGATCAGCCGCACAGCCAAGAAAAAGCCGAGCGTGGCCTAGTGATTTCAAATCTGACATCACATTTTGCAACAGCGTTTTGCCTATGCCTTGGTTCTCATGCTCTGGCAACAGCGCTAAAACCACAATTTCGCCAGTACTCACGGAGCCAAAGCAATACGCCGCCATTTGCCCACCAACGTGATAAACGTAACCTAACAGCTCGCCCGATTCGACTTGAGCCGCCCATGAAGCCTCGGTAATACCAAGCTCGGCTAAGCGCTCTTTAGAAATCGCGTTTTCTCGTGTTTTACCTCTAATGACAATGCACTCTGCAATATCAGATGGCTGCGCAGGGCGAATATTCAAAAGCAAGGTGTTCAATATTAATCTTCTTCCATTTGAAAGCGGCGACGGTTGAGTTCTTCTTCTTTCACGCTATCGATTTCACGCATCAGGCCACGTACATCGGCTTTTTTCTCGCTGCGTCTAGCGCGGCCTGTGAGTGCCACATCTGGATGCAGCTCGCCCTTCTCAAAGTGGCTCCAAATCTCAAACGCGTAATCTGTATTGAGTAACTCAGGGGCAAATTGGCCGAAATAAGTGGCTAAATTGCCTACATCGCGTTCCAGCATGCTAAAAGCGCTGTTATTACCGGCCGCATCCACCGCTTGGGGCAGGTCAATAATCACAGGGCCATCTGCATCAACCAAAATATTGTATTCAGATAAGTCGCCATGAATCACGCCCGCGCATAGCATCAATACCACTTGCTTGATCAGCATCGCGTGATACGCCAGTGCCACCTCAGCGCTTAACACCACGTCATTTAAGCGCGGTGCGGCGTGGCCTGCGGCGTCGGTAACCAGCTCCATCAACAGCACGCCTTCAAAGCAGTTATAAGGCTGCGGCACACGGACCCCTGCCGCGGCTAAGCGGTGCAAGGCGTCTACTTCGGCGGTTTGCCAGACTTCTTCGGCCATTTTTCGGCCATAGCGGCTGCCTTTTTCCATGGCACGAGCATCGCGTGAGCCGCGCACCTTGCGGCCTTCTTGGTAGGCGGCGTTTTGCTTAAAGCTGCGCTGGTTCGCCTCTTTATAAACCTTGGCGCAGCGCACATCGTCGCCACAGCGCACAACGTAAACCACGGCTTCTTTGCCACTCATCAGCTGGCGGAGTACTTCATCAACAAGTCCATTCTGAACAAGTGGTTCTAATCTTTTCGGGGTTTTCATTTTCCAAAGTCCGGTATTAGCAAACAGCAGTGTGCCTTATGCCATAAATTCGCTTTTAGCGCAAAGCCCTAGATTAAAAAGGATTTTTCATGCGGCACATATCCAACACAATACTGACACCAAACATGCAACAAGCACAAGGTTTGTCCGTGTAAAGCATTTACCTAGCTAGGCCAAGCATAAACACAATGCTTCTTAATAGGTATAACGGCAGTTGCAGATTACTGACCCTCGTGAATCCAATCCCCATAAGCTCTATACTGCAGGAATATTAAATATTTGAGATCAGCATGTATCTAGGCCACTTACACCAACCCAATCTGCCACTACCCCCCGCTATAGAAACCGCGCTAAATTACCTGCGCAATACAGATTTTTCGCAAATGGCCGTCGGCCGCTACCCCATTGATGGCGAGCAGATGTTTGCCCTCGTTCAAAGCCCAATCACACAGGACTGGGATGCTGGCAAACCAGAGTTTCACTCCCGCTATATTGATATTCAGTATTTATTAGAGGGCGAAGAGCTTATTGGCTATGCCATTAGCGACAATACGCTCAGCAAAACACACGATCAGCTCACTGAAAGAGATATCGCTTTTGTCGCCCCAATTGAGCACGAATCTAAGCTGCGATTAACGCCAGGTATGTTTGCCATTTTTTACCCGGGCGAGCTGCATAAACCGTGCCGAGCGGTGGAGAAGCCACTACTAATTAAAAAAGTGGTAATTAAAATTTCTAAAGATTTAGTCGCAAGCACTGCTTAAAGCATGGCAACAGTGCACTGGCAATAAAATAACACTCCCCCTCTTACTGCATTACCAAAAACCTTCACCATACCCCCAGACCACTTTCTAACAGGCGCTGACAATACTACTCAGTTAAATACCCAGTAGTGCGCCTTTAGCCCGACTGTGATCGCCCCTCCCCAGCGCCTGAGCCAAATCTAGGCCTAGCCTCGTTGGCTTACCTGTCCTTCAGTACAGTATTAGAATTTACTAAACCTGCTTACAATTCATGCCATCCTCATTTAATTCTGGTTAATACCTCATGGCCGAACAGATCAATACCACTCAAGCGCATGCAACAATCGTTCAAATCGATGGCAAAGCCTATTTGCGTGATGCAAGTGGAAAAACTGTTCCACTCCAAAAAGGCCAAGAATTAAATGAAGCACAAACTTTAGTAACCGATGCCGATGGGCATGTGCAATTACAAATGCCAAATGGCCAGCTCGTCGATATTGGCCCAACACGCACAGTGCAAATCGATGCACAGATGCTGGGCAACGCCGCCCTTGATGCCGCTACGGCAGTGATTAACGATTTAGCGGCCTCCACCGCTAAGATTGCCGCTGCCATTAATAATGGACAAGACTTAAGCACAGAGTTAGAAGCCACTGCCGCGGGTTTAGGTGGCGCTGGGCAAAGCGAAGGGCACTCTTTTGTGCAACTGCTACGCGTGGCCGAAGGCGTTAACCCCCTCGCTTTTAATTTCGCCACAAACTTTGAAACCACGCCTAACGATGTGAATCCCGCACAAGCAATCCTCATTGCAGAACAAGGCATTCAAGCCGTTAACGACGCGGTTACCCTAGAAGAAGACGGCCAAAGCCGCATTAATGTACTTGGCAACGACAGCGGCAACAACATCACAGTCAGTAGCGCCAGCGCTAGCAACGGCACGGTTGTAATCAATACTGACGGCACTATTACATATAAGCCAAACGCCAATTACAATGGCCCTGATCAAATCACCTACACCATTACCGATGCCACTGGTGCAGTTAGTAGTGCCACAGTTGCGGTTACCGTTACCCCCGTTAATGATTTGCCTACCCAAGTCGACAATAACGGCAATCCAACGGGCACCCCCGTACAAATCATCACCAAAGAAGACACCCCAATTGCTGGCAAAGTAAACGCCAAAGATCCTGATGGCGACACACTAACCTTTGCGCCTAAAGATCAGCCAACGCATGGCAGCGTGGTGGTTAATCCAGACGGCAGCTACGTTTACACCCCTGCTACTGATTACAACGGCAAAGATAGCTTTACCGTGACAGTGAACGATGGCAAGGGCGGCACCGCCACTATCGTTGTAGATGTAACCGTTGATCCAGTGAATGACGCGCCAGTTGGCACCAATCAAAGTATTACCACGCCAGAAGACACCCCCATTACCGGCAAGCTAATCGCAAGCGATAAAGACGGCGACACACTGACCTTTGCGCCTAAAGATCAGCCAACCCACGGTAGCGTGGTGGTTAATCCAGATGGCAGCTACGTTTACACCCCTGCTACTGATTACAACGGCAAAGACAGCTTTACCGTGACAGTAAACGATGGCAAGGGCGGCACCGCCACTATCGTTGTAGATATCACTGTTGATCCAGTGAATGACGCACCAGTTGGCACCAATCAAAGTATTACCACGCCAGAAGACACCCCCATTACCGGCAAGCTAATCGCAAGCGATAAAGACGGCGACACACTAACCTTTGCGCCTAAAGATCAGCCAACGCACGGCAGCGTGGTGGTTAATCCAGACGGCAGCTACGTTTACACCCCTGCTACTGATTACAACGGCAAAGACAGCTTTACCGTGACAGTGAACGATGGCAAAGGTGGCACCGCCATCATTACCGTTGATGTAGGCGTCACGCCCGTTGAAGACCCTGCCAACATCAGCGGCACAGACCTTGGCACCGTTCAAGAAGACGGCGTGCTGATTGCAGAAGGCAAACTGACTGTGTCTGACAAAGATGCAGGTCAGTCTGAAATGCAGCCCGCTTCCATCAAAAACGAATTCGGCACCTTTGCCATAGATAAAGACGGCAAGTGGTCGTTTACACTGGATAACAACGCCAAAGAAGTACAAGCACTGACCAGCAAAGACAGCTTCGACAAGACCTTTACCGTGCAATCCCTTGATGGCACAACGCACAACGTTGTGGTTACGATCAAAGGCCAAGACGATATTGCTGAAATTACCCCAAGCAAGCCAGGTGATGATGCGGGCCAGGTTAAAGAAGATACCGTTCTCACAACTGGCGGCACTTTACTCGTTAATGACAAAGACGCAGGTCAATCTAGCTTCCAAGCACAAACCGACACCACCGGCACTTACGGTAAATTCAGCATTGGTACGGATGGCAAGTGGACTTACGCGCTGAACAATTCAGCCACTAATGTTCAAGCACTGAATGAAGGCGAAACTAAGACTGAAACCTTTGCGGTGAAGTCGGCGGACGGCACGACTTCAAATGTGATCGTAACGATTGTAGGTACCAACGACGCCGCCATCATCACCCCAAGCAAGCCGGGTGATGACGCTGGCCAGGTTAAAGAAGATGTGACCCTTACAACTGGCGGAACGCTGCTGGTCAATGACAAAGACGCCGGTCAATCCAGCTTCCAAGCCCAGACGGACACGAGCGGCACTTACGGTAAGTTCAGCATTGGTACGGACGGCAAGTGGACTTATGCGCTGAATAACTCAGCCACCAACGTCCAAGAGTTGAAAGAAGGCGAAACTAAGACTGAAACCTTTGCAGTGAAGTCGGCTGACGGCACCACTTCAAATGTGATTGTGACGATTGTGGGTACCAACGACGCAGCTATCATTACCCCGAATAAACCAGGTGATGATGCGGGCCAAGTTAAAGAAGATGTAACTCTGACTACCGGTGGCACGCTGCTGGTCAATGACAAAGACGCTGGTCAATCTAGCTTCCAAGCACAAACCGACACCACCGGTACTTACGGTAAATTCAGCATCGGTACGGATGGCAAGTGGACTTATGTTCTGAACAATTCAGCCACTAATGTTCAAGAGCTAAAAGAAGGCGATACCCGCACTGAAACCTTTACCGTTAAAACGGCCGATGGCACAAGCAGCACGGTGACTGTTCAGATTTCCGGCACCAATGAATCCGCCACGGTCGGCCAAGGCGCAGTGCAAGAAGACACCGTCACCTCCAGCAGCGGCGCACTAACGGCTAGTGGTGGGGCAACCTTTGTTTCTCAAGCAAACACGGCTGGCACTTATGGCTCATTGACGCTGGGCAGCGATGGCAAGTGGACCTACACACTCAACAACGCCGCTGACAATGTACAAGCGCTGAAGACGGGTGAATTTAAAACCGAAAACTTCAACGTCACCCTGAGCGATGGCAGTAAAACCACCATCACCATTAATGTGCAGGGCCTGGACGACAAGGCCATCATCACCCCAAGTAAGCCGGGTGATGACGCTGGCCAAGTTAAAGAAGATGTGACTCTGACTACTGGCGGCACTTTACTCGTTAACGATAAAGATGCAGGTCAATCTAGCTTCCAAGCACAAACCGACACCACCGGTACTTACGGCAAGTTCAGCATCGGCAGCGATGGCAAGTGGACTTACGTGCTGAACAACTCAGCCACCAACGTCCAAGAGTTGAAAGAAGGCGAAATCAAGACTGAAACCTTTGCAGTGAAGTCGGCGGATGGCACCACTTCAAATGTGATTGTGACGATTGTCGGTACCAACGACGCAGCCATCATTACTCCAAGCAAACCGGGTGATGACGCTGGCCAGGTTAAAGAAGATGTGACTCTTACAACCGGCGGTACTTTACTCGTTAATGACAAAGACGCTGGTCAATCTAGCTTCCAAGCACAAACCGACACCACCGGTACTTACGGCAAGTTCAGCATCGGCAGCGATGGCAAGTGGACTTATGCACTGAATAACTCAGCGGCCAATGTTCAAGCACTAAATGAAGGCGAGACTAAGACTGAAACCTTTGCGGTGAAGTCAGCGGACGGCACGACGTCAAATGTGATTGTGACGATTGTAGGTACCAATGACGCAGCCATCATTACTCCAAGCAAACCAGGTGATGATGCTGGGCTGGTTAAGGAAGATACAACATTGACCACCGGTGGCACGCTGCTGGTCAATGACAAAGACGCTGGTCAATCTAGCTTCCAAGCACAAACCGACACCACCGGTACTTATGGCAAGTTCAGCATCGGTACGGATGGTAAGTGGACTTACGCGCTGAATAACTCAGCCACCAACGTCCAAGAGTTGAAAGAAGGCGAAACCAAGACTGAAACCTTTGCAGTGAAGTCGGCGGATGGCAGCACTTCAAATGTGACGGTCACGATTGTCGGCACAAACGACGCAGCCATCATTACTCCAAGCAAACCGGGTGATGATGCTGGGCTGGTTAAGGAAGATACAACATTGACCACCGGCGGCACGCTGCTAGTCAACGATAAAGACGCTGGTCAATCTAGCTTCCAAGCACAAACCGACACCACCGGTACTTACGGCAAGTTCAGCATCGGCAGCGATGGTAAGTGGACTTACGCACTGAACAACTCAGCAGCCAATGTTCAAGCTCTGAATGAAGGCGAGACTAAGACTGAAACCTTTGCGGTGAAGTCGGCGGACGGCACGACTTCAAATGTGATCGTAACGATTGTAGGTACCAACGACGCCGCCATCATCACCCCAAGCAAGCCGGGTGATGACGCTGGCCAGGTTAAAGAAGATGTGACCCTTACAACTGGCGGAACGCTGCTGGTCAATGACAAAGACGCCGGTCAATCCAGCTTCCAAGCCCAGACGGACACGAGCGGCACTTACGGTAAGTTCAGCATCGGTACGGACGGCAAGTGGACTTATGCGCTGAATAACTCAGCCACCAACGTCCAAGAGTTGAAAGAAGGCGA
>NZ_JAWQUO010000008.1:13642-76511 GCF_033446605.1 Iodobacter sp. CM08
GCCATCAGTCTCAATGTAGAAGAAATTGAACCGGGCGTAGTAGTGGACCAAATAAGCCCCATTACTATCGACGCAGCAACCATGGGTGTTAGCAGTGTTAGTCTGACGGCACCACTTCAAATGTGATTGTGACGATTGTGGGTACCAACGACGCAGCTATCATTACCCCGAATAAACCAGGTGATGATGCGGGCCAAGTTAAAGAAGATGTAACTCTGACTACCGGCGGCACGCTGCTGGTCAATGACAAAGACGCTGGCCAATCCAGCTTCCAAGCACAAACTGACACCACCGGTACTTACGGTAAATTCAGCATCGGTACGGATGGCAAGTGGACTTATGTTCTGAACAATTCAGCCACTAATGTTCAAGAGCTAAAAGAAGGCGATACCCGCACTGAAACCTTTACCGTTAAAACGGCCGATGGCACAAGCAGCACGGTGACTGTTCAGATTTCCGGCACCAATGAATCCGCCACGGTCGGCCAAGGCGCAGTGCAAGAAGACACCATCACCTCCAGCAGCGGCGCACTAACGGCTAGTGGTGGGGCAACCTTTGTTTCTCAAGCAAACACGGCTGGCACTTATGGCTCATTGACGCTGGGCAGCGATGGCAAGTGGACCTATACACTCAACAACGCCGCTGACAATGTACAAGCGCTGAAGACGGGTGAATTTAAAACCGAAAACTTCAACGTCACCCTGAGCGATGGCAGTAAAACCACCATCACCATTAATGTGCAGGGCCTAGACGACAAGGCCATCATCACCCCAAGTAAGCCGGGTGATGACGCTGGCCAAGTTAAAGAAGATGTGACTCTGACTACCGGCGGCACTTTACTCGTTAATGACAAAGACGCTGGTCAATCTAGCTTCCAAGCACAGACTGATGTTACTGGCACTTACGGCAAGTTCAGCATCGGCACGAACGGCAAGTGGACTTATGCACTGAATAACTCAGCGGCCAATGTTCAAGCACTGAATGAAGGCGAAACCAAGACTGAAACCTTTGCGGTGAAGTCGGCTGACGGCACCACTTCAAATGTGATCGTAACGATTGTGGGTACAAACGACGCAGCCATCATCACTCCGAATAAACCAGGTGATGATGCGGGCCAAGTTAAAGAAGACACCGTTCTTACAACTGGCGGCACTTTACTCGTTAATGACAAAGACGCTGGCCAATCCAGCTTCCAAGCACAAACCGACACCACCGGTACTTACGGCAAGTTCAGCATCGGCAGCGATGGTAAGTGGACTTATGCACTGAACAACTCAGCCACCAATGTTCAAGAGTTGAAAGAAGGCGAAACTAAGACTGAAACCTTTGCAGTGAAGTCTGCTGACGGCACCACTTCAAATGTGATTGTGACGATTGTCGGCACAAACGATGCAGCCATCATCACCCCAAGCAAGCCAGGTGATGACGCTGGCCAAGTTAAAGAAGATGTGACCCTTACAACTGGTGGCACGCTGCTGGTGAACGACAAAGACGCTGGTCAATCTAGCTTCCAAGCGCAAACCGATACCACCGGTACTTACGGTAAATTCAGCATTGGTACGGACGGCAAGTGGACTTACGCGCTGAATAACTCAGCCACTAACGTCCAAGAGTTGAAAGAAGGCGAGACTAAGACTGAAACCTTTGCAGTGAAGTCGGCTGACGGCACCACTTCAAATGTGATTGTGACGATTGTAGGCACCAACGACGCAGCTATCATTACCCCGAATAAACCAGGTGATGATGCGGGTCAGGTTAAAGAAGATGTGACCCTTACAACTGGCGGCACGCTGCTGGTGAACGACAAAGACGCTGGCCAATCTAGCTTCCAAGCACAGACTGACACGAGCGGTACTTACGGTAAATTCAGCATCGGCAGCGATGGTAAGTGGACTTACGCGCTGAATAACTCAGCCACCAACGTCCAAGAATTGAAAGAAGGCGAAACCAAGACTGAAACCTTTGCAGTGAAGTCGGCGGATGGCACCACTTCAAATGTGATCGTAACGATTGTGGGTACCAACGACGCAGCTATCATTACCCCGAATAAACCAGGTGATGATGCTGGGCTGGTTAAGGAAGATACAACATTGACCACCAGCGGCACGCTGCTGGTCAATGACAAAGACGCTGGCCAATCTAGCTTCCAAGCACAGACAAATACCAACGGTACTTACGGTAAATTCAGCATCGGCAGCGATGGCAAGTGGACTTATGCGCTGAACAACAGCGCAGCCAATGTTCAGGCGCTTAAAGAGGGTGAAACCAAGACTGAAACCTTCGTGGTGATGTCGGCGGATGGCACAACGTCTAATGTTGTGGTTTCCGTGCAGGGTACCAACGACGCGCCAACCAGCACGGGTGGCTTGGTTACTGGCTCCGAAGATACCGCCTATGCCTTTAAATGGAATGACTTTAATGCCGTCGATAGCGATACTGCGGCAAGCAGCCTATCAATCAAATTAAGCTCACTTCCTGTGGATGGGGTATTGCAATTTAATGGTGTAACCATTACAAACCCAGCCCAATTCACCATCAGCAAGGCCGATATTGATGCGGGTAAGCTGACCTTTGTGCCAGATGCAAATGAATCTGGTAACAATAGCTTTAATACCATTGGCACTGGCGATCAGAAATCGGACTACGCAAAATTTGATTACCAAGTAAATGATGGCAGCGTTAGCAGCGATAAAGTCAGCATGGTGGTTGATATCAAGCCTGTGGCCGATATGCCTATCATTAGCATTGGCGGGATCAACTTAGTTAATGGCTCAACCACCACCGTTACGCCACCAAAAGGTAATGGTTTAATCCAGCAGTACTATGCACCAGACGCAAATGACAATCTAAACACCACCTCGGCCAGAACGCCAACACTGATCGAAACAACGCTTGAGGGCAAAACGCCAACCAGCACCACGCTGGTAAGCTCAGCCGATGTGTATGTAGATAATGGTGCATCTGCGCCAAGTGGTATCGCTACTGATTCTGCTTACAGAGTCAGTGGTTTAGTTTACTTAGAAGAAGGTAAAAACTATACGTTCAGCGGCTATGTTGACGATACTTCCCTGCTTAAAGTTGGCGGCGTCCAACTAATGAATCGCCCTTACGATGGCTATGGCACATTTACCGCCACACCATTTGTACCTGGCAAATCAGGCTACTACACCGTTGAGTTTATCGTTTACAACGCATCCAACGTAGGTGCGATGGATCTAAATGTAAGCGTTAATGGCGCAAAAGCCATCGACTTTAACACCAGTAACTTCTCGCTCTATAGCAATTTAGCTCAGCTAGAAAGCACCGGCGGTTTGCACAGCAATCTGGTGACTACCGGCGATGGCGGCTACTACCCGCAGGGTATCAGTGGGCAGGAAGACTCTTATATCCAGCTCTTTGGCTTAGCTGCCAAACTCAGCGATACCGATGGCTCCGAAAAACTACAAAGCCTTTCTCTCACCGAGCTTAAAGCAGGCAGCACCGTATTTGATAACGTGAATACATTTAACGTGCCGAGCGATGGTTCAACTTTGAATCTCAAAGGCTGGGATTTAAACAGCCTGCAAATCAGACCACCGCTTAATTTCTTTGGTGAGTACAAGGTAGGCCTGCAAGCCGTCAGCGTAGAAAACAGTACCGGTGAAACGGCAACAAACAACGCCATTGTCTCGATTCAAGTGGCCAATACTAACGATGCGCCAAACACCAACGACGATAGCGCAAATATTAGCGAAGATAGCGCAACAAACCCAATTACCGGCAATGTGCTTAGCAATGATATCGACGTAGATGGCGACAAACTGGTGGTTCAAGCCGTTAACAACAATGCAGCTAATGTAGGCAAAACCATCAATGGTCAATTTGGCCAGCTTACAATCAGCGCAGATGGTAGCTATAGCTACAAGCTAGACAATAGCAATCCACGTGTTAACGCACTTAACGACAGAGATAGCTTAAGCGAGAAATTCACCTACACCGCATCCGACGGCAAAGGCGGCACATCCACCGCCACGCTCACGATCAATATTCAAGGCCACACCGATCCGGTGGTGATTATGGGCTCCAGCTTCAATGATCAGATTGGCGATATGTATGGCGAATCCACCACGCTTTGGGGCACAGAAAAAACCGAAGGCACAGTGATTGATCTGCAACTAGGCGGAGGTGCCACTTCAACCGCACCAAACCCAAACCCTAGCGAGCGCTTCCAATACACCCAGTCGGTTGACCAAGTGATTGATGCGGGCGGCGGTAACGATTACGTTGAATCGGGCCGTGGTGATGATGTGATTTATGCTGGCGACAGCGATTCTGCTGGCTATAAGTTTGCTGACATTCTGGGTCACAAACTAATGACACTGGATCTGAGCTCTTTAGTTGACCCAAGCACCCAGCTATTTAGTGCAGCCGTTGGTGTCAGCAATCCAAAGGCAGATGTGGTGAACGGCGGTAGCGGCAACGATGCCATTTTTGGCCAGACAGGGGTGGACCTGCTCTACGGCCACACCGGCAATGATTACCTAGACGGCGGTAGCGATAACGATGCCTTACGTGGCGGCTTAGGCGATGATGTACTGCGCGGTGGCTCTGGCAACGATGTACTCAAAGGGGACGCTGGGGATGATGTCTTCCTCTGGATGCCAGGCGATCAAGCGATTACCCGCGGTGCCACTGCAGCAGGTACAGGCAATGAATTTGGTGTAGCGGCAAACATCAATCTAGTTAAAACAGCGACCGACGTGGTGATGGATTTCAATCAAAACGTCACCACGGGTAACAACGATAAACTAGATATGCGCGATCTGCTTATCGGCGAAACCCATGGCAGTAACGATATTGGCAACCTGCTTAACTATCTGCACGTTGAAAAAACCGGTGGCAGCACCGTTATTCACGTCAGTACCGCAGGGGAATTTAATGCTGGCTACAACGCCGGCAAAGAAGACCAAACCATCATCTTGCAAGGCGTTGACTTAACTGGTGCAACAGATGCAGATATTGTAAAAAACCTACTGCAAAACAACAAACTGATTGTTGATTAAGCCTTCGCTTTAAGCTCCAAAACGGCTCTCTAGGGAGCCGTTTTTTATTGCCTATAGCTCCATCCCCTCAATAAAAAAACACCTACTTGTAAGCAACATGAAGCTTTTGCTTCATCTTTGCCCGTTAATATACGCCCCTCACAGCATCAGCACTTTGCCCGTTAGCACTGTGAACGTGGCAAAAAACAAACCGATTGGCGCTGTCGTTCTAAATTAAAAATCAGATAAAAGAGAAATAAAAACCATGACCCAACCCACCTTTAACCGTGTTTTTAATGTGCTATTTTTATGCACCGCTAATTCAGCCCGCAGCGTAATGTCTGAAGGCTTACTCAATATCCTTGGCCAGGGCCGCTTTAATGCTTACAGCGCGGGCACCCACCCTAGCGGCCAAATTCATCCTTACACCATAGAATTACTGCAAAGCATTGGCTATGAAACCAGCCATTTGCACTCAAAATCATGGCAAGAATTTGAGCATAGCAACGCACCACATATGGATATTATCATTACCGTTTGCGATAAAGCCCACGGTGAAGCTTGCCCCGCCTGGCCTGGCCACCCGATCAGCGCACACTGGGGCTACGAAGACCCACGCGGTGATACCGAAGAAGAAAAGCGTGCTTCATTTAGCAAAATATTCGCCCAAATTAAACGCAGAATCGATCTACTTGTCAGCCTGCCTTCAGAAAAATTGCAACATTTATCACTGAATGACACCGTGAAAGAAATCGGAAAAACCACCATCTAAACTAAAAAACCCAAGGTGCAGCATACCTTGCTGGCTATAGCTGCCAAGGTATGCTGCCCTCTTGAGGCATCTACAAACCTGCCAACCACGCAGCAATATTCCTTTTAAATTAGCCCCTCGGCCAACTACATTCGCCAGCAAGATGATTCAAATCATCTTTTTGCACTTGAAATCCCCCCTGCCTCACCCCCATCTCTAGAGTAAGAACTTATACGAGGAGGTGTTCAAGATGCGTTTTGATAAGCTGACCACAAAATTTCAACAGGCCATTGGTGATGCGCAAAGCAGCGCCAATGCCCATGACAATCCCTATATCGAACCCCAGCATGTTTTAGCGGCCCTACTCGCCGATGTGGATTCCGGCACGCCTGCCCTACTGGCGCGGGCGGGGGTCAACGTCACCGCACTCAAAAATGCACTCACCGCCGCTATTGAGCGCCTGCCAAAAGTAAGCGGCAACGAGGGTGACATCAGCGTTTCTAAAGAGCTGAGCAATCTACTTAATCTGACCGATAAAGCCGCACTCAAGCGCGATGACCAGTTTATTTCTAGCGATTTATTCTTACTGGTTTTAAGCAGCGACAAAGGTGAAACAGGCCGTTTATTAAGAGAAAATGGCGCAAACAAAGAAGCCGTTGCCGCAGCCATTGATGCCGTACGGGGTGGGCAAAGCGTAAACAGTGCTGAAGCGGATCAAAACCGCGAAGCGCTAGATAAATATTGTATGGATCTTACCGCCAGAGCCCGCGCTGGTAAGCTCGACCCTGTCATTGGCCGCGATGATGAAATCCGCCGCGCCATGCAAGTGTTGCAGCGCCGCACCAAAAACAATCCGGTACTGATTGGCGAGCCTGGCGTGGGTAAAACCGCGATTGTAGAGGGCCTTGCCCAACGGATTGTGAATGGCGAAGTACCCGAATCGCTCAAATCTAAACGGGTACTGGTACTTGATCTGGCCTCCTTGCTGGCAGGCACCAAATACCGTGGTGAATTTGAAGAGCGTCTAAAAGCCGTGCTCAACGAGCTAGCCAAAGACGAAGGCAATACCATTATTTTTATCGATGAGCTGCACACCTTAGTGGGCGCGGGTAAAACCGAAGGCTCGATGGATGCGGGCAATATGCTCAAACCCGCGTTGGCGCGTGGCGAGCTGCACTGCATCGGCGCAACGACGCTGGATGAATACCGCAAATACGTTGAAAAAGACCCTGCGCTAGAACGGCGGTTCCAGAAAGTGATTGTGGCCGAGCCAAGTGTCGAGGCCACCATTGCCATCTTGCGTGGCTTACAAGAAAAATACGAAATCCATCACGGGGTAGAAATCACCGACCCTGCAATTGTGGCCGCCGCCGAGCTGAGCCATCGCTATATCACCGATCGCTTTTTACCGGATAAGGCGATTGATCTGATTGACGAGGCTGCCGCCAAAATCAAGATGGAAATCGATTCCAAGCCCGAAGTCATGGATAAGCTAGATCGGCGCATTATCCAGCTCAAAATTGAGCGTGAAGCCGTAAAACGTGAAAAAGATGAAGCATCCAAAAAACGCCTTGCCCTAATCGAAGAAGAAAGCGCACGGCTAGAGAAAGAATATTCAGACTTAGAAGAAATCTGGAAAGCCGAAAAAGCCAGCGTACTGGGCAGCCAAGCCATCCGCGAAGAAATTGAAAAAGTAAAAGTAGCAATGGACGCCGCCCAACGTCAGGGTGAATGGGATAAAGCCAGCGAGCTGCAATACGGCCAACTGCCCCAGCTTGAAGCCAAGCTAAAAGCCGCCGAAGCCTCTGAAGTCAGCGGCGGTAAATTAAAACTGCTGCGCACGCAAGTTGGCGCAGAAGAAATCGCCGAAGTGGTGAGCCGCGCTACCGGCATTCCGGTTAGCCGCATGCTGCAGGGCGAACGGACCAAACTGCTAGCGATGGAAAACGCCTTGCATCAAAAAGTAGTGGGGCAATCCGAAGCGGTACGCTTAGTTTCCGATGCCATCCGCCGCTCGCGTGCAGGCCTATCAGACCCTAACCGCCCTTATGGCAGCTTTTTATTCCTAGGGCCAACCGGCGTAGGTAAAACGGAGCTAACTAAGGCATTAGCTGAATTTTTATTTGACTCGCCCGATCATTTAATTCGCCTCGATATGAGCGAATTTATGGAAAAACACAGCGTATCCAGATTAGTGGGCGCGCCGCCAGGCTATGTGGGGTATGAAGAAGGCGGCTATTTAACCGAGGCCGTTCGCCGCAAACCCTATAGCGTGATTTTGCTCGATGAAGTCGAAAAAGCGCACCCGGATGTGTTTAATATCCTGCTGCAGGTGCTGGACGATGGCAGGCTCACCGATGGCCAAGGCCGCACGGTAGATTTTAGAAATACCGTGATCGTGATGACCAGTAATCTGGGCAGCACGCAAATTCAGGCTATGGCCGGTATGGATTATCAGCTCATTAAAATGGCGGTATTAGCCGAGGTACAAGGCCATTTCAGGCCGGAATTTGTAAACCGTATCGATGAAATGGTGGTGTTTCATTCGCTGGATCAAGCGGCAATTAGAAACATTGCCCGCATTCAGCTTAATCGCTTGCAAGGGCGTTTAGCCCATATGGAGATTGAGCTGAGCATCACCGATGCAGCGCTCGATCTGGTTGCGACAGCAGGATTTGATCCCGTTTATGGCGCAAGGCCTTTAAAACGCGCCATTCAAGCCGAAATTGAAAACCCGCTATCTAAGGCAATCCTAGAGGGCAAAGTCAGCGCGGGGCATGTACTGACTATTGATGTTGACAATGACGCCCTGTGTTTTAAGCAATCTACATAAAAGATGTGGAAATTCAAAACGGCGGCCTGAGGGCCGCCGTTTTTATCTACGGCTTGCTCAGCAAAATAAAATTCAGCACAAAATCCCACTAAAAACGCGTCATCCCCGAGTGCTTTTACCGGAGATCCAAAGGCTTTGAGTACACCGCAACGGAATTCCCGCCTAAGCGGGAATGATGCTATACATTACTGAGCAAAGCGGCTAATCAAGAAAAGCATAGTTTGCGATAAACACTGTGCTTTTAATTCAATGCTTGTATTTCTTTAAATTATTCACAAATCTCTTAATTATGCGATAAGCTAAACGATCAAACTTTGAAAAAAATGTAATGAAGCAAGCACTTACATTTCTTAACCCAGAGCGATATTTCATCGCCTTTATCCTGTTTATCGGCTATGTGGGCATTGGGTTTATTAATATTCAGCAGGCGCATTTATCCCCAGGCCATCTTGCTGTTATTTGGCTGCCCGCAGGTATTGGCTTATTAATGGCACTGGAAATTGGCCCTGCTGCATTTATCTTTATTTTTTTCGCAAGCTTTATCCTCAACACTCCCACCTATTACTATATCAACACCCCAAGCAATACTCACCCCCTGATCACATCGCTGCTTGTTGGCATTGGCACAGCACTCATCGACGTGTGGCAAGCATATATGGCAGCCAAAGCTTGGCAGTTTTTTCTTACAAAACATCATCGCTCCCCTTTACAAAAACCCACTGACCTCCCCTATTTCTGGGGGAAAATATGCTTTATACCCGCCCTATTCAGCATGGCGCTCACCCATACTTTGCTAAGCCTAAGCAGTATTATTAGCACGCAGGATGGATTCAGTAACATTCAGCAAATGTTTATGCTGATTATGGGGGATACCGCAGGGCTATTTATCGTGGCGCCGATTTACGCCAGTTGGAAATCCAGCGCATTCAAATATAGAATCCGCCCCGCCATTCCTTATTTTTTTGCTTTAATCTTGATTATTGCCTTGGGGTTTCTGCTCTATAGCTATTTGATGATGCTTATTTTGCCTATCTTACTTTTGATTGCCATTCGGTTTCGATTAGCAGGAACCTCACTCGCATTACTGATTGTTTTTATGCTTTCAATGATAGGAACCACCCATCATATTGGGCCTTTTTTTACCCCCAGCGAGCCTCTTTCTTTCCTTAATTTACAGTTATTTCTATTTTCAATTGGGCTGACTCTGCACTATTTAGCGCTGTTACAAGAACTACTCAGCCATAGCCATCTTCAGCTAGAAACGGAAGTGACCTTAAGAACCGAAGCATTGGCCGCAGCCAATCAACGCCTAGAAGAATTAGTCACCACGGATGAGCTAACCGGTGTTGCCAATCGGCGCGAATGGCAGCGCCGTTGTGAGGAGGCCATTATTTACGCCCGCCGCTATCAGCAACCGCTGTCTATCTTGCTGATTGATATCGATCACTTCAAAAACGTTAATGACCAGCACGGACATTTAGCTGGCGATTTAACCCTGAAAGAGCTGTGCCGAGTTTGCACCGCCGAGCTACGAGCCACGGATAGTTTTGCCCGCTGGGGTGGCGAGGAGTTTGTGCTGCTACTCCCTGGTACCACACAGGTAGAAGCCATCTTGGCGGGCAATAAATTACGCATCGCGGTAGAGAATCAAGCCCTAGTTGAATACCACGAACAGAAAATCCGCATCACCATCAGCGTGGGTGTAGCCATGCTAGAAGACAACGATAGCAGCTTAGATCATCTATTAAATCGGGCCGATCAAGCCATGTACGCCGCAAAAGCCGCTGGACGCAATCAAGTACAGTGCGCAATTAGCTCTACAGCGTTTAATCATTAACTAAAGTGATACACACATTGTAGGGGCGCTGCTTGCTGCGCCCCTACAAACATCAACTTAGACCAATGTTATTGGTATCAGCTCCCCGCAAGCAAAAACGACTTTCTTCTTGTTACAACAATGCTTTTGGCCCAACGGCCAGATTCATACCAAACAAGAAAACCACGTGGCCATTATCACAAAACAACGCCAGCATAAATTAACGGGCCGTATAAATTCTTATCCATCTTCACTTTTGGATAGATAAGAAACCCGAATCCAGCCTCGTCAAATAGGGCAACGCCGCTGACACCGGTAGCTTACTTAGGCGGCTGGTACAGCGGTGCTACGTCCATATAAATATAGGTGCCATCTACTTTGCCATTACGAATATTGAAAATATCAGTCACTGGCAAAGTAATTTCGCTACCGTCGTGGCGGGTGTAAGTGACTTCCATTTGAGCCAAGATAGAGTCTTTGTCTTGCCACTCTTTGATAACGCGATGTTTAACCCCTTTCACACTTTTGAAAAAATCCACCTGCGCTTGGTAAATGGCCGCTTTACCTTGGGCCTCTGGAAAATTGCCAAATTTGAAACGAGCGTTTTCCGTCAGCAGTTTGGCAAAGACGGCTGGATCCATGCTATCAATCGCATTGGTAATGGTTTGAATTTCAACTCCGGAAGCCGGAGGGGCCGCTTGAACATAAGCCACGGTGCTAAGCATTAGGACAGATGCAACAAAAATCTTTTTCATAACTAACCTTTTTATGTTTATGGAGTGAAACAGCACTATTTAGCCGAGCCTAAAATTCGTAACACTGAGGTGGAATACCCTCCTCAATAATTTTCACAAATCAAACGTAATAGCGGGCTCTGGTGTGGATAGAAATGTGCGCTTATTTGCATAATTAGATAAGTCGTATATGGCTATAATCAATTTCAAGCATTTATTGAAGATCAATACCGTGGAAACTCTGACCAATCTGGAATCATTTGTCCGTAGCGCGGAGGCCGGCGGTTTTTCTGCAGCGGCCCGTACGCTGGCTCTCACGCCGGCAGCAGTTAGCCGCAATGTGGGCATGCTGGAAGCCAATCTAGGTGTACGGCTATTTCATCGCAGCACACGCCAGCTCACACTAACCGAGCAAGGGGAGCGGTTTCTGTATGCAATTCGAGGCAATTTGCATGCGCTACAATCAGCCATTAGCGATATGAATTCTGAGCGTGATGAGCCCAGCGGGGTACTCAAAGTCAGTATGGTGCCATCGTTTGCCATGGAATACGTGCTGCCACTAGTGCCCGCATTGATGGCGCGCTATCCGCGTATCCGCCTTGACTGGCAGCTTGAAAACCGCCAAGTCAACCTAGCTGGCGAAGGAGTAGATGTGGCAATGGGTGGCGGCATCCAACTCGCCCCTGGGGTGGTAGCACGGCATGTAGGGCCCGCACATGTCGTGGCGGTGGCAGCGCCCAGCTATTTGCAAGGGCGCGCCATACCGGAGCAGCCTCGTGATTTGGCTACGCTGGCGGGCATTGTGATGCGCTCGGTGCAAACTGGGCGGGTGCAGCACTGGACTCTGCGCAATGCTCAAGGCGATGAAGCGCTGGCGGCGGTGCAAGAGCAGCTCGTTTTAAACGATCCCGATGCCATCAGCCAAGCAGCAGTACTGGGGCTGGGCGTGGCCTTGGCTCCCATGCCGCATGTGCTAGCGCACTTAGAGCAGGGCCGACTGGTGCGTTTATTGCCTCAGTGGTACGCCGATGCTGGCTCGATCAGTATGTACTACTCCAGCCGAGTCCTACTGCCCGCCAAAACACGGGTATTTATTGACTATGTGGTAGCGGCTTTTGCGGAGCAGGATTTAGCACGGCGGTTTTCAGGAGCCCCTGCTGCTGCCCCTCTTACATTGTTGTCAAAATAGATAGCTAACACGTCATATTCAACAAATGGATTGCAAGTCTTTTGCATCTAAAAGCGCCTACTTATCAACACTGGAACCTCCGCATAAACCACGCTCCTAGACAGCCTCTCTGGGGCATGAAAGCAAGCGGACAATTCAATTTGAGCAATAGGAAAAAGCCCTAGCAGAATCAGCTTCGCAGCGATTTCAACAGTAAAAAAGCCTAGTAATTGGCTAAAAAACGCTGAAGGGGTTCAGAACCATAATGGGAAAAGAGATTCCTTAAGCAATATGTGATTTAGTCACCTATTTGTACTATTCAACATTACAAATATCGAAATTATTGCTATAGTAAAATCGACGTTTACAGGCAATATCCCATTCAATACAAGGGCATATTGCGTGTATTCGCTTTCCCACCCATAAAAGGCCACGGATTTTGGTCATTATAGGAGACGCATGAGTACCGCCACCCCATACCGTTTTCATCACACTCTTAGCATGCCGGTATTTCTACCCAGCATGATTTTAATCGGCGTTTTGCTCGCTATTTGTACCCTCAACCCCGCCGCCGCAGAGCAAATATTCTCGCATGGTCAAACGTGGATCTCGGCAAATTTTAGCTGGTTCTACATTCTGTCCGTTGCTATTTTTATCGTCACCCTTATCGCAATCGCCTGCAGCCCTTACGGCAATATCCGCCTTGGCCCAGACGATGCCAAACCTGAATATAACTTCACCTCTTGGGTTGCCATGCTGTTCGCCGCAGGCATGGGGATTGGCCTGATGTATTTTGGCGTGGGCGAGCCCATGCAGCATTATTTATCGCCACCACTGGCCGAAGGCAGCACTATGGCTGCCGCCCGTGAAGCGATGAATATGACCTTCTTTCACTGGGGCTTTCATGCCTGGGCGATTTACTGCTTAGTGGGCCTAGTGCTGGCTTATTTTGGCTTTCGCTACAATCTGCCGCTCACCATTCGCTCCGGCCTTTACCCCATTTTGCGTGACCGAATCAACGGCCCAATGGGACACGCTGTCGACGTATTTGCCCTTTGTGGCACCATCTTTGGTATCGCTACCACCCTAGGCTTTGGCATTTTACAAATCAGCGCGGGGATTGCATCCCTCACCGGCTGGGATACTTCTGGGCTTAATTTTAAATATGGCTTAATTGCCGTCGTTATTGGCTTAGCTGGCTGCTCAGCCGCATCGGGCTTAGATAAGGGTGTACGCCGCTTAAGCGAGCTAAACCTTAGCCTTGCCATTATCCTGATGCTGTTTGTATTATTTGCAGGGCCAACGTTATTTCTACTTGGCGCTTTTGGTGACAATCTTGGAAATTATTTTTCCAGTATTGTGGAGTTGACTTTCCGCTCTTATACCTATGAGCCAACGCAAAAAGAAGGCTGGTTTAGTGGCTGGACGCTGCTCTATTGGGCGTGGTGGATTTCATGGTCGCCGTTTGTGGGGATGTTTATTGCGCGTATTTCCCGTGGCCGCACCTTGCGTGAATTTATCATCGGCGTAATGCTGATTCCCGCGCTATTTAATCTGGTTTGGATGACCATTTTTGGTAACACCGCCATCTGGCTAGATATGCATACCGCTGCCGGTGCGCTATCGCAAACCGCGGGCAATGTGGATGCACTGCTTTTCAAATTCTTTGAATTCCTACCGCTAGCTAAAGTCACATCCTCCATTGCCATTTTGCTGATTGCCGTATTTTTTGTGACCTCGGCCGATTCTGGTGCCTTTGTGCTCAATACCATTGCCACCCGTGGCGCAGAAAAATCACCGGCTTGGCAGTGCCTATTTTGGGCAGGCTTACTTGGCGTGACCGCCGCAATTCTACTCACAACGGGTGGTTTAAAGGCATTGCAAGCCGTCACCTTAATTGCCGCCCTACCTTTCACGGCCATCATGCTGCTGCTCTGCTTTAGCCTCTGCAAAGGCTTAGCGGCCGATCGTGAACACTTCTCACAAAAATTTTCACCTGGCACTACCTTTTGGACAGGCCAGCACTGGCGCACACGTCTTACGCAAATTCTGCAAGAGCCACGCTTAAGCGATGTTGAAAAGTTTATTGCAAAAAGCGTAGAACCCGCGCTCAAAGAAGTCGCCGCCGAGCTGCAAAAACAAGGCTTAGAAGCATCCGTGCTCGTTGGGGACGATAAGGCCGTTTCTTTGATTGTGCCACAAGCCAATCTGCGTAATTTTGTCTACGGCGTGCGGCCATTAAAACAGCCTGTGCCTGCTTTTGCCCTCAGGGACGCATCGCTACCCATGTCTAGCCGTCCTCATCATTACGTGCCCATCACCTTCTTTGAAGACGGCCGCCAAGGTTACGATGTGCAATATATGATTCAGCAAGAGCTGATTGCCGACGTGTTAAAACAATATGAACGCTATTTAAGCTTGGTACACAATAAAGATACCCATCTGCTGAATTCTGCCCCTGGGCATACTTAAAGCATAAGCACCAAAATCCAAACGCCCACCGTTTCAAGTGGGCGTTTTTTATTGCTAGGTAAAATTGACAAAATCGGTCTAAGTGGTTAAATTCCCAAGACCAAAGAGGAGAGAGTAGCTAGGGAAAACCCCAGTTACCGCCGAAGGCGCAACGCCCGCGAACGCTCAGGCAAAAGGACTCTTTGGCATCAACACTCTGGAGAGCGGCGTGCACAACGCCCACCGAAGGGGCTAACAAAACGGATCGTCATGAGCCGTTTTGGAATCTCTCAGGTACCAAGGACAGAGGGGCCGCTGCATCTAAAAAGCCGAATCGGCTTGCAGCGCCATGCCCGAGAGTGCCATGTCCGCCCAACTTCACACTACCCCACTTCATGCAGCCCACCGCGCAGCCAACGCCCGTATGGTCGATTTTGGTGGCTGGGACATGCCCGTTAATTACGGCTCACAAATCGAAGAACACCACGCTGTTCGCACTGACGCGGGCATGTTTGATGTAAGCCATATGCGTGTGGTGGATATCAAGGGCGAACAAGTTCGCGCCTTTCTGACCCGCGCCATTGCCAATAATGTGGCCAAGCTTAAAGTTTCTGGCAAAGCACTCTACTCCTGCTTGCTTAACCCACAAGCCACGGTGATCGACGATTTAATCGTCTATTTCTTCGCCGAAGATTACTTCCGCCTTGTGGTGAACGCGGGCACAGCAGATAAAGACATCGCATGGTTGCAGCAGCTTAATAGCGATTGGAGTACTGGCCTGACCATTACCTCCCGCAACGATTTAGCCATTTTGGCCGTGCAAGGCCCAAACGCCCGCGCTAAAGTTTGGCAAGTTCTGCCTGAAACTCAGGCTGCCAGCGAAGCACTTAAACCATTCAACGCCGCACAAATTGGCGATGTAATGATCGCCCGCACCGGCTACACCGGTGAAGACGGCTTTGAAGTGGTACTGCCTGCTACGCAAATTGAAAACTTCTGGAATCAGCTAATTACTGCAGGCATTCGCCCTTGTGGCCTTGGCGCACGCGACACGCTGCGTTTAGAAGCCGGTATGAATTTGTACGGTCAAGATATGGACGAAACCATTAACCCACTGAATGCGGGCTTGGCGTGGACAATTGATCTGGTTTCCGAACGCGATTTCGTCGGCAAAGAAGCCCTCATCGCCCAAGGACAAACTCAACAATTCCTCGGCCTATTGCTGCTAGATAAAGGCGGCGTACTGCGTGGTCATCAAGTGGTGCATACCGAACACGGGATCGGAGAAATCACCAGCGGCACGTTCTCGCCAAGCCTACAACAATCTATCGCCATGGCGCGTTTACCGCTGGGCGTGGCCATTGGCGACACCGTACATGTAGCCATCCGCGACAAAAAACTAGCCGCCCGCGTAGTGAAAATGCCTTTTGTGCGCAACGGTAAATCACAGCTTTAAAAAACCTACGCAAATAGAAACGACTCAAAACCCAAATCTTAAAACACGGAGGACACAGAGAACACGGAGTTTCACGGAGAAAACCTTCGAGACTTTGTTTTTCTCCGTGACCCTCCGTGTTCTCCTAAACTCTGTGGTTCAAGGTTTGGGTTTTGAGAAAAACTACTGAGCTTGTTATTAATTATTTAAGCCAAATTTCTTTTATTCTTTTTATGCTATTTACAGACCATATTTATTAGCACTAACCCCATATCGGAGTACTTTTATGTCTATCCCTGCAAATTTGAAATTCACCGACACTCACGAATGGTTACGTCTAGAAGCTGACGGCAGCATCACCATCGGTATTACCAACCACGCGCAAGAAGCGCTGGGCGATATCGTGTTTTTGGAGCTGCCAGCAGCCGGCACACGCTACGCAAAAGACGACGCTTGTGGTGTGGTTGAGTCAGTTAAAGCCGCCAGTGATATCTACGCGCCACTGGCGGGTGTGATTCTGGAAAGCAATGACGACTTGACCAACGCTCCAGAACAAGTCAACACCGACGCTTACGGCGCATGGTTATTCAAAATCACCCCAGACAACGCCGCCGACCTCGATGCCATGCTGAGCGCCGCCGATTACGAAAAAGCCATCGGCTAATTTTCATAGTTAAAAAAACCTGAAACCCAAATCTTAAAACACGCAGACCACGGAGAGCACGGAGTTTCACGGAGAAAACCTTCAATTAATTTGTTTTTCTCCGTGGCCCTCCGTGTCCTCCTAAACTCCGTGGTTCGAGGTTTGGGTTTGATGGGTTCTGACCTTTTGCCTCATCCCCTTTTACGGTTGCCGCCATGACCACTGCATCTCTTAGCCATCTTGAAGATCACGCCGCTTTTGTGGCTCGCCATATTGGCCCTAATGCTGCGGAAGAAGCCGCAATGTTAGCCACGCTTGGCTATGCAACGCGTGCAGATCTGATTAAAAACATTGTTCCTGCAGCGATTGTCCGCGCAGATGCACTGCCGCTGGGTGAATTCACCCAAGCAAAAAGCGAAGCAGAGGCCCTTGCCACGCTAAAAGCGATTGCTGGCAAAAATGTCCTGAAGAAGAATTTCATTGGTCAGGGCTATTACGGCACCCATACGCCTAGCGTGATTTTGCGCAATATTTTAGAAAACCCAGCTTGGTACACGGCTTACACGCCTTACCAACCAGAAATCAGCCAAGGCCGTCTGGAAGCAATTATTAACTTCCAGCAAATGATTTGCGATATGACGGGCATGGCAATTGCCAATGCATCGATGCTGGATGAAGCCACGGCTGCCAGCGAGGCCATGACGCTGTTGATGCGCATGAGCAAAAACAAATCGAGCATTTTTTATGTTGCCGCAGACGTACTGCCACAAACCCGCGAAGTGATCGCCACCCGTGCAGCCCCACTGGGCATTGAAGTGCGCACCGGTCTTGGCGAAGCAGGCGACGGCTTTGGTGTGCTGCTGCAATACCCTGGGGTTAGCGGTGAAGTGTCTGACTACCGCGCACTGGTGGCTGATTTACACGCCAAAGGCACTTTAGTCGTTGTCGCTGCTGATTTACTGGCGCTCACCCTACTGGCAGCCCCTGGCGAATGGGGCGCCGATGTGGTGGTTGGCAATAGCCAACGCTTTGGTGTGCCGCTGGGCTTTGGTGGCCCACATGCGGGTTTCTTAGCCACCCGCGATGAATTCAAGCGCTCTATGCCAGGCCGCTTGGTGGGGATTACCATTGATGCCCAAGGCAAGAGCGCTTACCGCCTTGCATTGCAAACCCGCGAGCAACATATCCGCCGCGAAAAAGCCACCTCCAATATCTGTACCGCCCAAGTATTACTGGCGGTGATGGCCAGCATGTACGCCGTTTACCACGGCCCCGCAGGCTTGAAACGCATCGCGCATCGCGTACACCGCCTCACCAGCATTCTGGCAGCGGGCTTAAAGCAGCTGGATGTCACCGTACTGAATAACAGCTGGTTTGATACGCTGACTATTAGCGTGAAAGAAGCCGCTCTAATCCACGCTCTAGCGCACAACCACGGGCTGAATCTGCGCCAGATTGACGCAACTACCGTGGGTATTTCGCTAGATGAAACCAGCAACCGTGAAGACATTGCCGCACTGTGGCATGTATTTGCTAGCGGTAAAGCCCTGCCAACAGTGGACGCCATCGATGCAGAAATCGCAGGCGCATTGCCAGGCGACTTACTACGCCAGTCTGATTTTCTGACTCACCCCACCTTTAACCGCTATCACTCCGAAACTGAGATGATGCGCTACCTACGTAGCCTGGCAGATAAAGACCTAGCACTTGATCGCACCATGATTCCGCTCGGCTCTTGCACCATGAAGCTCAACGCGGCCAGCGAAATGATGCCGGTCACTTGGCCAGAATTTGCCAATGTCCACCCATTTGCCCCGGCTGCGCAAACCGAAGGCTACCGCGAAATGATCGCCCAACTAGAAGCCATGCTCTGCGCGGCTACTGGTTATGCGGGTGTAAGCTTGCAGCCTAATGCGGGCAGCCAAGGCGAATACGCTGGCCTGCTGATCATTAAGGCTTACCACGCCTCGCGTAATGATGCGGCGCGCAATATCGTGCTGATTCCGGCATCCGCACACGGCACTAACCCAGCCTCCGCTCAAATGGCAGGGCTGGATGTGGTGGTGGTGGCTTGCGATGAAGCAGGCAATATTGATCTAGCCGATTTACGCGCCAAGGCGGATAAGCACAGCCAAAATATCGCTGCGATTATGATTACCTACCCAAGCACGCACGGCGTATTTGAGGAATCAGTCACAGAAGTCTGCGATATCGTGCACGGCCACGGCGGCCAAGTGTATATCGACGGCGCAAATATGAACGCCATGGTGGGCCTATGTGCACCTGGCCAGTTTGGCGGCGATGTTAGCCACTTAAACCTGCACAAAACCTTCTGCATCCCTCACGGCGGCGGCGGCCCAGGTGTTGGCCCAGTGGCTGTGGCAGCACACTTAGTACCGTTTTTGCCTAATCAGCAAAGCAGCGGCTATGTGCGCGGCGAACAAGGGATTGGCGCAGTCAGCGCCGCGCCGTTTGGCTCGGCCGCGATTCTGCCGATCTCATGGATGTATATCGCCATGATGGGGGCGGAAGGCCTTAAGAGCGCGACTGAAATTGCGATTTTAAACGCCAACTACATCGCCAAACGCCTCGCGCCTTTCTACCCAGTGCTTTACAGCGGGCACGATGGCTTGGTTGCGCATGAGTGCATTTTAGACTTGCGTCCACTCAAAGAGCTAAGCGGCATCAGCAATGAAGATGTGGCCAAACGCCTGATGGATTATGGCTTCCACGCACCCACCATGAGCTTCCCCGTGCCTGGCACGCTGATGGTGGAGCCTACCGAAAGCGAATCAAAAATCGAGTTGGATCGTTTTATCGACGCCATGATCGCCATTCGTAGCGAAATTGATCGCGTGGTTTCGGGTGAATGGACATTGGCCGACAATCCGCTGGTTAACGCACCGCACACCGTAGAAGTACTAACGGCAGAAGTGTGGGAACACGCGTATAGCCGCGCTACTGCCGCCTTCCCGCTAGAAAGCGTTCGAAAAAATAAATACTGGCCACCGGTTGGCCGTGCCGACAACGTTTACGGCGATCGCAATCTATTTTGCGCTTGCTTGCCGATGTCTGATTACGAATAAGTAGTTTTTAAAACATGAAGCACAGGCCATCCGCGAGGATGGCCTTTTTTTATGCCGCACTGACTAATAAAGTACTTAAGCGCAAAAGGTTAACCACCAGCCCTAGGGCCTGTTGCCGTTTCATTCACAATTGCGCTGGGCGGGGAAAAGCCCTCGCACGCGGAGGGTTGGCTATATTGCTAGAAATAAAACATGTTGGTGGAGTAAAAAATGCGATCAATGCAACTGCTGTTGGGTATGGCTCTTCTCCAACTAGCATGTAGTGCGCTAGCAGCCCCTTATAAGGCCGTCTTCATCCCGAAAGGGGCTACTCAGGTTTTCTGGAAGGAAATGGCACGTGGTGCGCAGGACAAAGCAAAGAGTTTACATATCGAGCTGGTTTGGCGAGGCCCAAGTTCAGAAGATGACGTGGATGCACAAACTCACATTATGGCTTTTTACATTCAGGAAAAATATTCTGGAATTATTCTAGCACCCAATTCTACGGCGCAACTTGATAAGCCGATTCGGGAAGCCGTGAATAAGGGCATTAAAATTGTTGTTGTGGATTCGCCGCTAGCAGAGCAAAACAGCTTACCTTATGTGGGCACAAACAATAAAGAAGCAGGCGCTCTTGCTGCAGCTCAAGCCGCTAAAGATTTTCCGCAGATAAAAAAAATATTACTCCTTAGATACGCCCCCAAGCATGGCTCAACCACCGAGCGCGAAAAAGGATTTTTAGACCGCATCCATAAGTTACTACCCAAAGCAGAAATTATTGATAAGCAATATGCCGGTGTAACAATGCAAGATGCCGAATCCAACGTAAGCGCAATTCTGAGCCGAACTCCAGATATCGATCTTATTTTCACCCCCAATGAATCCAGCACCGAGGGTGCAATACGCGCACTTAAAGCAAAGAACCTTGCAGGTAAAATAAAACACTATGGTTTTGATTTTAATCACAAAATAAATGAAGCCATCAAAGACGGCAGCCTAAATGGCGTGGTGATACAAGATCCCTATTTAATGGGGCAAAAAGCCATGCAAACACTTTTTAAACTACTAGAGAAAAAGCAAATCCCCGTAATTTTAGAAACCCCCGCCCTTTTGATTACCAATAAAAATATAAATAATTCAGAAGTCAGGGTAAAGACTGATCCATTTCTAAAGCTATATGCTAGATAACTAGCACTGATATCGCTTAGGGTGGGTAAAACCTGCGCGTATTGTTAAATAAAGTGCTCGCTTCATCCCAACTCTATCAACTTTAATACAATTGCTAACTTATGTAAGCCGCTTTATTGCACCAACAAAGCCTATAAAAGCATCATTTATTACAGCTTTTTCTTAAACGAATAGAAGGAACCCCACCTCAATTAAGACTTAAATATAGGCGTGCGATTCGCTGCTTTGCTGCGGCTATCTAATTCCGCAATCAATACCGGTAATTTCGCCTTTGCCGCTTGCTTTAGCTGCTCACTAGCTTCGGTATAGACTTTGGTAGAACGAAACCAATCAGCGCTAATGCTATCCCCAAGGCGATCAGAAATTAAATGCCATGCATAGGCATCCACCAGATTGTTCTCCTGCAGATACAGCTCAGAGATAATCGCTGCAGAGCGAATATTGCCCGCCACCAGCGCATCTTTAAATGTTGATTTAGCCTGATTGGCGTAATCGGTCTGCGGATCATAATCTGGATTTTCTGGGTTTTTATTTAATTCAAAGTAATACTTTTCACCCAGATGCACCATGGCATACGCATCGCCCGCCTTGGCCATTTTCTTTAAGCTCTGCAGATCTTTAGTTAAATAATCCGCAGGCACCATATAGCCCAATGCTTCCATTTTTTTGCGACGGGCAGCTTCTTCTGGGCCAATCACTTCTTTATCCGGCGTCATTAGCGCGGTATTTAAATGCGGATCGGTTTTAAGCTCATCACTGCTTAAATCAATACTTTTATTTTTTGCAAAAGGCGATGCCTGCAGCATGGCTGACTGGCTCAGCGACGATGCTGCGGTTGACGCAGCCGATGCCGACACCCCAGCAGAGGATAACGCAGCTAACTTATCCTGCTGCAACCCTGCCCCCTTTACTAACGCACTCATAGAAATAGGCGACTGCCATAAATAAACCACGCTACCGCCCAGCAAGGCAAGTGCAATCATCCAATTCTGTTTTTTCATATTTTGCCCCACTCCATCGCCCCTGATGCCCATGCTTAAGCACGGGCATCAGCAAGATCGCTGTTAATTATCTTGGCAAATTATTAAAACATTTTAGTAAATCACCCTGAGCATAGCCCCAGCGAGTAAATGCATCACGCTGAGCCGGTGTGCCATGCGTACTGTAATCGGCAGCAGCACGAGCACTGCTCACCGCAGCCTCTAGAAAAGACGAATAGCCCAAATTATTAACCGCATAACGGATAAATGAGCCGCCATTACAATCGGCCTGCAGCTCTTGGTAAGGTGCACGCAGATTAATGCCATTGGCAAACTGAATAGAATGGCCCCACTCATGTGCCAGCACCATTTTTGCGGCGTAATTACCGTGCTGTGTTTCCTGAGACTGTAAAAACTGTGTACCCACGCTAATGATGCTTGGGCCGCAGGCCATTGCGTTTGGACTAGGTTCACCGCAGGCGCGTTGATCAATATAGATAGTCGGATTGGCGTAACGGCCCTTTTCCTGACTAATTTCTGAGCCGGTTTTGGTAATATAAGAACGGCTTACTGTCGCGGCCTGAGATAAGCTCGCCACGCCCAGCGCGATTGCAAGTACCAGATGCTTTGTCATTGTCTGACCTCCTAGGTTTATTGTTAGTTATTGCGCCGATATTCTGCCGAAAGCAATTAACAACTAAGAATCAATCACTTCCTGTCATAGATCATCAAGCCAATGACATTATCATGTCAAGCAAGCCAAAATAAAAACAAGTAAGTTACACAATAAAGCAACACAAATATTACCAAAGATTACTCCAAGCTCTTAGCCAACATCAGCAACATCCCCGCTGTCGCACCCCATACCACGCGCCCATCGTGCTCCAGAAAATGGGTAAACCCTCTCTGACCATTACGCTCAACCATTCTGCGTTCATAGTGGCGCACATCCAACAACACCGCCAAAGGCAGCTCAAATACCGCAGCCACCTCACTTGGGTCGGGTGCTAGCTCAAAACCAGGCTGCAACAGCCCCACAACTGGCGTCACCCTAAAGCGGCTAATCGTAAAATACTCTGCTAAGCTCGCCACCACTTCAACTTGCCCAATAGGGATGCCCGTCTCTTCCTGTGTTTCACGCAAGGCGGTGGCCACTAGATCCGCATCCTGCACTTCACGTGCCCCCCCGGGGAAACTCACCTGCCCCGCATGGGTAGAAAGATGTGCGGCGCGTTCAGTAAATAGCACGGTCACACCAGAAGGATGCAGTACCAAGGGAATTAACACAGCGGCAGCACGGCTACTAGGCAAGGGGCTCCCCCCCAAATCACCAGCAGATATTTTGCTTGCAGCATTCAGTTTTAATTGCAGCCATGAACGAATCTGGCTGGAGGCGGGCAAGATCACGAAGATACCTATTTTATAGAGGGGAATAACGCACAAAATAATTGTGCATTTTAGTCATTATGTAGTGCCGCCCTATTCATAAAGCAGCCATGCACAACATGAGTAGAGATAGCCTTAGTACGGGGTAAAATAAAGCCCCATAATTCTCTAAAGAATATGGGCCCCATACTCAGCAGTAGGCGATAAACAGCGCCAACTATTTATCCCGTAAACGCTGCCCCACAGCGCTACCCAAAGCTAAAATTTTTGCATGAAAAGGCCATGCCATATCCAATGTTTTATCGCGTCCTGTTTGCTCTACTTTTTTACATAAATCAGCTAAAGATTGCGCACCCATCTGTGCGGCAGCTCCTTTTAATTTATGAGCACAGGCCACCACTGCGTCACCATTACCCGACTCAATCACTGTGCCCAAATTAGCCATACACTCGTCTAAGGTCGGCAAAAATAATTGAATCAGCTCATCAGTCATATCCATGCCCAGCATCTTTTTCAAATCTTCAAAGGTTTGATAAATACTGGCCATTTCATTTTCAACCTCAGTCGCATCAATAGGCAAAGACATACTTCCTCCACTTTGGGCAGACACTACTGGCCCAGTTTGCTGGTTGGGGAAAAAATTCGAGAGCACGCGGATGAGATGCTCAACACTAATGGGCTTGGCAATAAAGTCATTCATACCAATGGCAAAGCAGCGGTCTTCATCTGATTTAAACGCATTGGCAGTTAACGCCACAATTGGCACCTCAGATTGAGACCCTGCAAGTGAACGAATATGCGCCACCGCAGTATAACCATCCATCTCTGGCATTTGGCAATCCATAAAAACCAAATCGTAATTGCCTTTTTGCACTGCGTTTAGGGCTTCCAAGCCATTTGCAGCCACATCCACTTTGCACCCCAATTTTTGCAGCATCAACATAGCTACTTTTTGGTTAATCGGGTTATCTTCAGCCACCAAAATATGTAGTTTTAAATCAGCAATAGACTCTGCGGCGAAGGGAAGATCTTGAGGAGGCGGAGTCAGTTTTTTAGGTAAATTTAAAGCCGCATCGATACAGCGCCGCAATGCTCGCTCTTGCACTGGCTTAGCCAAAAAAAACTCAACGTGATCTGTTACATGCGCACTTTCTGAGCAGCTCCAATCCGAAAGAACAATCACAGGAAGATGAAGCCATTTTTTATGAGATCGAATCGTCTCAATTATTTGAGGGCTTTTCATACCTTCAAATCGGTTATCCACAAATGCCAAAATATAATCTGCATCAATAGAAGCCAGTGCGGCTAAGCCCTGCTGCACATCACTATAACAATCAGCCTCCAAGCCAAGCCGCCCTAGCAATACCCATAATGATTCTGCATGAGCAGGAAAAGCATCAATGACCAGCACCTTATTAGATTGATTTGGATGGTTTATTTTGATGGGAGCTGGCACATTCGCAGTAGAAAATTGTAATTCAAACCAGAATAAGGAGCCTTTCCCTTCTGCACTATCAACACTAATCTCCCCTCCCATGGCCTCAATCAATTTTTTACAAATCGACAAACCCAGTCCCGTGCCACCAAATTTACGCGTTGTTGATGCGTCCGCCTGGGTAAATGAACTAAACAATTCTTTTTTTACATGCTCAGAAATACCCACACCACTGTCTTTTACTTCTAAGCGAAGATTAACTCTATTATCTGCAATAGTTTCGCTATAAACGCGCATAACTACTTCACCCTGCTCAGTAAACTTAATGGCATTATTTAATAAATTAAGTAAAACTTGCCTAATTCGGCCTGGATCCCCCATTAAGCACTCAGGCACCGATGGCAAAACAATGCAAGCAATAGCCAGTTGTTTTTCATATGCCTTAGGGGCAATAATCTCAAACGCCTCTTCACAAACATGGCGAAAATCAAACTGAATATTTTCCAGCTCTAACTTACCTGCTTCAATTTTTGAAAAATCTAATAAATCATTAATTAAATACAATAAAGCATTACCTGCAGTATGAATAGAATTGGCAAAATCACGCTGTTGTGGCTCTAGTTTTCCACCGCGCATCAAAGATGAAAATCCTAATACCGCATTCAGAGGGGTACGAATTTCATGGCTCATATTTGCTAGAAATTCACTTTTTGCTCGATTTGCCGCCTCTGCCATTGCAGTTGCCTCTTGCAAAGCAGCCTCATTCATTTTTCTTTCATGAATATCAATATTTACCCCTAATATTCGCAAAGGTCGGCCTTCTTCATTAAATGCATTCACCCTGCCCACGCCTAAAATCCACCGCCAACTGCCGTTTTTTGCCCGCATTCTAAATTCAGCAGAATAAGTTGGCGTTTTCCCATCAAAGTGGGCTTGTAATACTTTACTCGCCGCAATGAAATCATCAGGATGCGTTAACGTTGTCCAGCTTTCTATATTTGGCTTAATTTCAGATATTTCGTATCCAAGCATTTCCGCCCATTTACCACCAAATAAGGCTTCATTACTCATGATATCCCAGTCCCACACCCCTAAGCCTGCGCATTGAATGGTTAAATCCATTCGTTTTCGGCTATCATTTAATGCAGCTTCGTGCTTTAGAATTTCAGTAATATCTTCGTGTGAGCCAACCATTCTTACCACATCTCCCTGCTCATTTTTTAAATGAACTGCACGGCTACGCACACTCACCCAATGCCCATCTTTATGCTTAAAACGCAGCGTCGTTTCAAAGCGTGCCACTTTACCTTCGTTATATTCTTGAGTTAAACGTAAAGAGCGTTTTCTATCTTCAGGGTCAATTAACTCATCCCATGTGGCTAAATTATTAGCTAATTCATCATCACGATAGCCAAAATTTGCTTTCCATTGTGGTGAGAACCAAACTTCACCTGTCTGCATATTCCAATCCCAAATCCCTTCTTGTGCCGCTTGTGCTGCCAAAGAAAACCTTTCTCCCGACTCCCTTAATGAAGCTTCCGCCGCTTTTAGCGGAGTAATATCAAAATTAACACCAATGACACGCTCAGATTGATCTTCATCATTAATAATTAATTTTCCATGCATTGATATATAACGAATTTCACCGTCAGCTCGGCGAATTCTAACCGTTTCATACAAAGGCTCCCCGCCTTGCAGCATGGCGTGTATAGCACCATCAAATTGAGATAAATCTTCATTAAGCACTAAGGATGACCAATTGCTATAGTTCACATTAAATTGAATCGCATCTAAACCATATAAGCCATACATTACCTCATCCCAAAATATTTTATTCTCAGCTAATTCCCACTCCCAAACCCCCAAGCCAGCCGCATCAACAGCCAATTGCAAGCGCTCTTGCATAGTTTCTTTTTCTGCATCCGCAAACCATGCCTGCGAAGGCTTACTTAGAATACATAGCAAAGTTTTATCAAATTTTAAATAATGTAAAGTCAATCCAGCATAAAAACAAACACCTTGGCTGTTTTTGCATTGCACTTTTATTATGGAAGGATCTGCCGTATTATCTTGGATATTTATGCAGCGCTGAATATGTACATTAAATTCAAATTCGCTAATATCAGTAAATAATGAACTTATATTTTTCCCAATCACTTCGGCAGCATATATTTTAAATACCGTTGCAGTTTGTTTGTTAATTTGCAATATATTACCGCCTTGATCAACAGTAAATACTACATCTTTAATTGTATCAATTATATACTCATATTTATCATTAAAATTGCTATTTGATTTAATAAAAAAATCAAAATCATTCACAACTTTTCTTTTTTCTTTTAGCAAAATAAAAAATACAGATAAAAATATACTGATTAATGCTCCAATCAAAAAAAACCACACGTGGTCATTTTTTTTATACAAAGCATCAAAATCATGATTACCTTTTATTCTTATGGTAAATTCTGTGCCTCCATAATTAGTTAAAACATTTCTTTCAAAATTACTTACCTCAGAAAATGACATTAAACCATCATTTAAACTATATATTTTATTGCCTTCCTTAGTTTCTTTACCAAAAAAAATACCAAAATTAAAAAAGTCGCCATACTCATACGCTATGCTTCTCATCATTTTTTCAGCATTAATTGGCATATAAAAAAAACCTAATAACGTTCCTCCTTTGGCTGAAATATTATTTATTTTTGAATCTAAGCGATACCAAGGGACAAATACAAAAAAATCAGCACGATGTTGCGCCCCCATTGTTGCTGAACGAATAATCAGCTCTTTTTCTTGCGTCATTGCCAACGCTAGCTGCTTAGATAGCTCAGTGTCCTGTGCAAAGTCATGGCCCAATACTTCCGTTTTTAACACCCCCGGCTCTAGTGCCTCAATAATAAAAGCATCCGTTAAACTCACCATCTTTAGCTGGATAAGTGGAAAGTGAAGTTGCCACTGCGTGTAGTAGTTATCCCAATCTGCAACAGAAACCTTTCTTACCAAGCCAATAGATAAGGCCCCGGGTAGAACAACAGGCAAATTCATAAATTGAACATAGCGAGAAAATTCAATCCTATTATTTGCATTCGCCCCTGAAAAAGCATGGGCTTGGCGTAAGCTTTCGGCATAACTGGACATACGGCTTTGTATGGAAAAAACTAAGCGGCCACTCATTTGCAAAAAGGCGGCATCGGCTCGTTCAGTTTCGATTCGATCAACAAATAAAGCCACTACAGCACTGATCACCACCCCACATAGCCCAAGCAAGATGGAGCCTTGCCATGCCGTTTTGTCCCCATCAAATCTTGGCAAAAATGACTTCATTGCAACGTTGGCCTGCGCATCTACATGCCACTCAATATAGTGAGCCGTATGACGTGTTGCCAGCCAAACACCAAGCAAATGACAAAGACATTGCTATTTGCGTAATAAAAGGCACTAAAAACGTTTTTTATTCTTTTACCAAGCGAAGTAAAACAGCAGATCTACGCCTACAAGTGGCTATTTACCAGCAATCCCACAAATATCTATCTATTCACCTCGCAGTAAGATGCAATATTGGGGATAATTCCTTATTCTCTTTAATATTCCGGTTTAGCCACGATGCCGCGCAAGATTCTCGTTACCTCAGCCCTTCCCTACGCCAACGGTGCGATTCACCTTGGCCATATGGTCGAACATATTCAGACTGATATCTGGGTACGCTTTCAAAAACAACGTGGCCATGAGTGCCACAGTGTTTGTGCGGATGACACCCACGGCGCCCCCATTATGCTGCGCGCAGAAAAACTGGGAATTACGCCTGAAGCCCTGATTGCTGAATCACTACGCTCGCATATGAGTGATTTTGCAGGCTTTCATGTGAGCTATGACAACTACTACAGCACCAACAGCCCAGAAAACAAGCAACTGGCTTGTGAGATTTACAATAAGCTGAAAGCAGATGGAAAAATCGCTCAACGCACCATTAGCCAACTGTTTGACCCACAAAAAAACATGTTTCTGGCCGACCGCTTTGTAAAAGGTGAATGCCCAAAATGCGCGGCCAAAGATCAGTACGGTGATAACTGTGAGGTGTGCGGTGCGACTTACGCCCCTACCGAGCTAAAAAACCCCTACTCGGCCATTTCTGGTGCAACGCCAGAGTTAAAAGACTCCGAACACTATTTCTTTAAGCTGGGCGATTGCGAAGAGTTTCTTAAGGTTTGGACCAAAGAAACCACGCTGGTGGATGGCAAGCAGCGCCCGCGCCTGCAAAATGAAGCCTCTAACAAGATGCAAGAATGGTTTGAATCGGGTCTTTCAGATTGGGATATCAGCCGCGATGCACCTTACTTTGGCTTTGAGATTCCAGATGCGCCGGGCAAGTATTTCTATGTATGGCTGGATGCACCAGTGGGTTATATGGCAAGCCATAAAAACCTCTGTGATCGCCTTGGCTTAGATTTTGATAGCTATTGGAATAAAGATTCCGATGCTGAGCTATATCACTTTATTGGCAAAGACATTCTGTATTTCCACGCGCTATTTTGGCCCGCCATGCTGGAATACGCAGGCTACCGTACGCCAACCGCCATTAATGCCCACGGTTTTTTAACCGTAGACGGCGCAAAAATGAGCAAATCACGTGGCACTTTTATCACCGCAGAGTCTTACTTAAAATATCTAAACCCAGAATGGCTACGTTATTACTTTGCCGCTAAGCTGGGCAGTGGCGTGGACGATCTGGATTTAAATCTAGAAGACTTCAGCGCCCGCGTTAATTCTGACCTGATCGGCAAATACGTCAATATCGCCAGCCGTGCTGCGGGCTTTATCAGCAAGCGCTTTGAAGGCCGCTTGCATGACGGCATTTTCACCGCCGATGATTATCCATTAATGGATAAAATCGTGGCGCTGCAAGCTCAGCTTCAAGGCGTGAGCGAAAGGCTAGCTAGCCTCTACGAAGCCCGCGAATATGGCCGCGCCATTCGTGAAATCATGGCTTTAACCGATGAAGTCAATCAGTACGTGGATAGCGTCAAGCCTTGGGCAATGGCCAAAGACCCTGAGCAAAGCCTGCATTTACACGTGGTGTGCAGCTTCTTGATTAATGCCTTCCGTATTCTGACTATTTACCTGAAACCTGTGCTACCTAAGCTGGCTGCCGATGTAGAAGCCTTTCTTAATGTTGCACCATTTACATGGGCCGATGCGCAGGTATTGCTGCTGGATCACACCATCGAGCCTTACCAACACCTAATGACCCGTATTGATGCTAAAAATATCGAAGCCATGGTAGAAGAAAACAAGCAAAACCTAGAAGCCACGCCAACAATCGCCAAGCCGGACTACGAGATCCCGCCGATCGCGGAAACCATCAGCATCGATGACTTTATGAAAATCGATCTACGCGTGGCGATGATTACTGAGGCCAAGGCCGTAGAAGGCGCAGATAAGCTGGTTTCTTTAACGCTAGATATTGGCAATGAAAGCCGCCATGTCTTTGCAGGCATTAAGGCCGCGTATAAGCCAGAAGACTTACAAGGCCGCATGACGGTGATGGTGGCCAACCTTGCACCACGTAAAATGAAATTTGGTGTATCCGAAGGCATGGTACTGGCCGCAGGTGGCGATGGCGGCTTGTATATTTTAAGCCCAGATACCGGCGCAAAACCTGGCATGCGGGTGAAATAACCTTGCTTAAGGGTGCATCAAAAACCAATCGACTCAATAAAACAAGGCGCGTTTTATCGCGAAGATGGATATCTTGAGACGCCCTTAAATCAACCGCCATTCGTGGCGGTTTTTTCTCTTTACACAAGAAACCTATGCTCAGACAACTCCTCCCCATTGCCCTGCTGATCGCCAGCCAAGCTTATGCCGAGCCAGGTGAAACTTTAAATCAAAAACCTGCGGCATTTAAGCTAGGTTTTGAAACCATCACCCTGCCCAATAATGAAAATATGGGCATGATTGGAGGTAGTTATTTAATTGAAACCCTGCCCGGCCTCTACCTTGGCCCGGCGGCCTATGGCGCAATCACGGGCGAGCGCGGTGGCTTTTTTACTGGCGGCGCTGAAATAACCTATCGCTTACCGATTAATAATCGCCTGAGCGTAGATAGTGGCTTTTATCTGGGCGGTGGCGGTGGCGGTGCAGCGGGCGTGGGCGGTGGGCTAATGTTGCGCCCACATATTGATTTACTTTGGGATTTTGGCGGGGTTAGAGCGGGAGTATCAGCCTCTGAAGTGCGCTTTCCCAGCGGCCATTTCAACAGCCGCCAGCTCGGACTGATGCTGTCCTTTGACGATACATTCAACTATTCTGACGCCAGCCGCATCGGCCAATACTTAAGCAGCAACACGCGCAGTGGCGTGGGCTTTGATCGCATTGCCATTGTGGCGGCGCAATCTAAACCACAAGGCGATGTAAAAACCACCATGGGCGCGCCAGCACCCGAGAGCACCTCCTACGCTGGCTTTTTGATGACGCAATCTTTAGCCAATGGCTGGCTATGGGGTGTGGAAGCCGCTGGAGCCGTAAAAGGCGAATCCGATGGCTACGCCGAAGTATTGGCAACCTTGGGTTGGGAGTACGCATTTAACCCATCTTTGCGCGCAGGCAGCCGTGTTTCGCTAGGGATGGGCGGCGGCGGTGCCGTGGATACCGGCGGCGGGGGCTTAGGCAAAGCAGCCATTTTTGGCACGTATCAGCTTAACCGTGATTTAGATTTAACCTTAGAAACCGGCGTATCTAAAGCATTTGATGGCAGTTTCAATGCCCGCTACGCCAGCTTACAGCTTGGCATGGCACTGGATCACCCCCACGCCAGCACCGATATTCTTAGCCGAATCGAAGGCTGGGAATGGGACGCCAGCGTGCAGCAATACACCAGCGCCGCACGCCGCGATGGCAGCAAACGTAGCATGCAAAACATTGGTTTTAAGCTCAATCGCCATATTGATGATGGCTTCTATCTCACCGGCCAAGCGCATAGCGCCTTGGGTGGCGGAGCGGGCGGTTATTCAGTTGGCCTGATTGGCGCAGGCTGGGAAAGCCCAGAAGTACTCGGCAAATTACGCCTTAGCGCAGAAATGCTGATCGGCGCAGCCGGTGGAGGTGGCGTCGATTCAGACGGCGGAGGCATCATGCAGCCGATGGCTTATGCCAGCTACCCTATTGCTAAAAACTGGCAAATCAAAGCGGGCGCGGGGCTAGTCAAATCACTCAAGGGTGAGCTAAACAGCCCCGTGTTAGATTTATCGCTGGGCTACCGCTTTGGCTTAGCAAGGCGTTAAAATTTTGCGACTCCGTAGGGCGTAATAAGTCTGGTGATTTTCCCAGACGCATTACGCCACATGGGACAAACCAAGCCTTATAAATTCAAACGGTGCAATGCGCTGATTATAGGGCGACACATGCGTGCCCTATAATCAGCTTATTGACACCCTACAAAACAAGCCACCATCTTAGCTAAATACGCAGCACAGCCCGGCTCGCCCTCGGCGGGGGCCCAGCTGGCTTTTTCAGCATCAGCCAGTGCCACATATGGCCCCGCCTTACTTTCAAAAAACACCGAGCCACTTTCCAGCGCCACCATGCTATGAAACGCACCGGCGGGGATATTAATCCCCACATTGCCGTCTTTAGCGCTCAAAACCACCTGCTGGGTGATTTCTCCCTGAGCATCAAAAATAAGAATCCCAAATCGGCCACTTAAAGCGACCATGGTTTCGTCTTTTTCGCTATCTAAATGGCAATGCGGCTGCACATACGTGCCCGGCTCTAAAGCATTCAGTAAGCGATGACAGCTGGATTCATTGCTGGCGTGAAAATTAAAATTCTTGCGCAAACGCGGGCTTGCTTTCGCCGCTAGAGATAGCTCAGCCAGTGTTTCTGTATTAATTAAACTAATCATAGATTCCTTGAAGCTGCATTAGACACGCATTAAACAACCTGAAGATGTCTCTTGCTCATTTTTTGTCGTAGCTAACGCGTAGGGGCGCTGCTTGCTGCGCACTCGCTGAACAGGGCGCAGCAAGCAGCGCCCCTACTGCATATTGCCCTATATGTAATACATGGTTTTGCTTGAGAAAGAGACATAATCAGGTGAAACAGTGCCAGCTTACGCCGCTTTCCATACAGGTAAAGGGAAAACTTTATCGTAAACCCAGTTATAGATGAAGGCATAAACCAGATAAAAAGCGGCAAAGCCAAGATCCATAATAAAAGCGTCCCAAAGCCCCACCTTCAGCCACCACGCCACTAAGGGCAGGCTCACCAATAGCAAACCACCTTCAAACCCAATCGCGTGGACAACACGCTCTACTGGGGTTTTATTCACGCGTTTTTTCCAGCGCGCTAATAAATGATCAAAACCCAAGTTGTAAACATAATTCCATACTGTAGCAATAATCGAGATCGCTACCGCCAGCACCCCAAGCTCCCCCACGGAGAAACCGAAAGCTAACTTAGCAAGAGGGATAAATAGCAGCAAACCAATCACTTCAAAACCAATCACATGCCGAATACGATCGGCTCGATTTCTCATCTGCATTTTTAGGCGCTCGTCTTATTCACAATGGCCATTAGCATACCCAGCTTCTATGATAGTTGTTAGTTGGTAACCATCTTAAAAGCAGATAGATGAAATATTCATTAGATCAGTTAAGTGCCTTTAAAGCCGCTGCTGAGTGCGGTTCTTTCTCCGCTGCGGCTCGGCGTATGGGCAAAGCGCAGTCTTTGATTAGCACCGCCATCGCCAATTTAGAGATTGATCTAGGGGTGAGCTTATTTCACCGCGCGGGGCGTTACCCCCAACTTAGCGCTGAAGGTAAGCGCTTATTGCCCGAGGCCATCTCTATTTTGCAGCGGTGTGAGCAGCTCAGCGGCATTGCTCATGGCCTGAATGCGGGGCAAGAAGCCAAGCTACGCCTCGCCGTAGATGATTCGGCACAGATGCCTTGGCTGGGGGATTTACTAGAGCAATTAGCGAGCAAATTTCCACTACTGGAGGTGGAGTTGTTATTCCCCATCATGGATGATTTATACAAGCTACTGCAATCAGGACGAGTTGACTTAGGGATCAGCTATGAAGCGGCTGAGCAGCCCAAAGAGTTGGCATTTCATTGGCTCAAACAATGCGAACTGCAGTTTGTCGTATCCAGACAACACCCGCTTGCCGCAGCCAACAATGTGAGCCTTGCCATGCTACAAAGCCACCGGCAACTGATGGTCACGGGCAGACACAGCGGCGCCGAAAAAGAGCGCTTTCGCTATTCACCCTCAGTTTGGTGGGTAGAAGGCGATTGGGCCGTGCTTGAGCTGGTGCGGCGGGGCTTAGGCTGGGCTTGTTTACCCAAGCACTTTGCCGATGTGGCACTGGAGCAAGATATTGTTCAGCTACCAATTCAGTTTAGCGAAAGTAAATTACAACTGGGTATTCAGCTGGTTTGGCATCCGGGGCATCAGCTAGGCCTCGCTGGCCAGTGGTTAAAAACCGCGCTGATTCAAGGCGCAATTGATGCATAAGCCCTTGCCAGATACGACCAACCACAAATACCCGTGCACTTACCTGATTAGCGGGATAGCTCAGCAAAAAGTTATTTCAAATTTTAAATGCATCAAAATAATCATCCCCGAGTGTTTTTATCAGGGATCCAGAGATTTGGAGTGCCGCAAGACTGGATTCCCGCCATCCGTGGAATGACGATTCAATCCGCTGAGCTAAGCCGCTAATCAGGTGCACTTATGCCCTAATCCTCCATAATCTGGGTGAAATAAACCCTTATTTCAACAGGCAACAAGGCAAATCATTCAAACAGCGCCACTGTCGGTATAATCACTTTTTTGTCACCTTCCGTACAGGCCAGCCATGTACCTACCAGATCCTCGCCTCTACGCTAGAGTTAACGCACAAAACCCAATTATTCGCCTACTGATGTCACTGCTAACAGAATCGTCCAGCGCGCTTGTTCAGCAAAAACGTGAAGAACTCACCGCTCTACTGGCCGATACCCTCGCCATTCAAGATCATGCGGCGTTAAATGCAGCCATGACCCAAGCGCCGTCTTTAGACGCTTATCTGGAGCTGTGGAGCCTCTTACGCGCAGCCGTTGAAAACGCGCCAAAAAATGCCGAACACTATGCGATCCCTTTTGCGATCCCAGTGATTTTGGTGGCGGGTTTCAAAGGCACAACCGAGCTAGCAGGCCAATTATCCGATGTTGATGCCGTACTTGCACTATTAAAACAACACGAAGTCATCAGCCCAGACGCTGATGTATGGCTATCGGCCAAGCTGGTACACGCCGAAACACTGGCAAGCGTTAATCCATCGCAACTCAGCCAATGGCGTGATCAATTGCAATACGCCTCGGGTGGCTTGCCGCTGGATTTAAACACCTCCCCAATGCCACTTAAAGACGAGGCGGTATTCTTACGCTATCTAGTTGGCGTGGCAATGCAGAACAAAGACGCGGCCCCAGCGATTAAACTCGGTGGCAACTTAGGCGCTTGGGGTATGCAGTTAGCCAATCTGATTGGTGAGCAACTTAAAACCAATGGTGTAACTTTATTCCCGATTCCACGCACCCCAATGCCGTGGCTCACTGCGGGCGAAGCAGGCCGTGAAACCCAGCTACAAACCCGGTTACAGCTCATGGCCAGCAATGCATTGCGCAGCATCCGCAGCAAAGGCCGCACACCGGTTATCTGTATTGCTGCGCACGAAAACGCCGAAATCCGCATCACATTTTCAACGATTGAAGATGCTGAGCGCTGGGAAGGTTTTGTTTGGCCGCTATCGGCTTGGGATCACGTAGAAAAAATCCACCAATACGCGGTTGAGTTATTCCGTGAATGTATGGTGAGCGATATTCGCATTATCGAAAACGTACAGCCTAATATGGATAGTGATCAGTTACCGTTCTTTGTAACGGCGCATATTAAGGCGGTTGTGCAGCATTAATTGATTTTAATAAAGCGATCCTCGCTAAACCGTTTTTTGTATTAGCAAGCTACGAAAAAGTGTAATAGCCACGCTCTCAACATTGGGCTTAAGTCCCCCTTGAAGCACGCCGAAGCGAGGAATAAACGGCTCGGAGTTTCGGAAAAGGGGTAGCGGGCGTGCTCCCGAGCAGCCTTTTTCGCCGAGCCGATTATCCGCAGTGAGGGGCCTTCGTGCTTTTGAGTTTGCGGTTTTGCTTCCTTTCTTAGGCCGTTCAAGAAAGGGAGTCCCTCACGGGGGATTACCGCACCAAAATCAACGTGCCGAAGGCACTAAAAAAGTCTTTTTGACTTTGCTTAGCGTACATAGAGCAACCCGCCAATAATGAGATGATGTAAGCACGACGGGTTGTCCCACTCCACGATAAATTTCCACTTCCAATATCGAGGCCACCATGAGCCATTATCAGCACCACGTATTTTTTTGCCTAAACCAGCGCGAGCCGGGCGAGCGTCAGAGCTGTAATAGCTGCGGCGCAGTTGAGATGTGGGAGCACGCCAAAGGCCGCATCAAAAAACTAGGGCTAAGCCAGCCGGGCAAAGTACGGATTAATAAAGCAGGCTGTTTAGAGCGCTGTGAAGAAGGCCCTGTACTGGTCGTTTACCCAGAAGCCGTTTGGTATACCTATATCGATAAAAGCGATATTGACGAGATTATCGACGAACATATCGTCAATGGCCGCATCGTTGAGCGTTTAAAGATTTAAACCGTTTCTAGTCTGCATCAAGGGCAATTGATTGCCCGTATTTTTCAAACTCACCATCTGGCACACCTCCGCCCATGAATATTCCCCGCAAAGCCCCTTCTTTTGAGCTGATTGAAATCAACGGCCCCGTGGGCACACTGGAATGCCTGAGGTTATCTTCCGCTCTTGAAACAACCGTGGGCATTGTGCTGGTCGCACACCCTAATCCCACCGAAGGCGGCACATTTAATAATAAAATCGTGCATACCCTTGCAAAAACACTCAGCCGCCTTGGCTATATCGCCTATTGCCCTAATCTGCGCGGCGTAGGCAACTCGGCAGGTGCATTTGAGAATGGCGTAGGCGAAGTGGACGATATGGCGGCGGTATTAGCCTTTGCCAGAGCCGAAAACCCAACACTAACGCGGCTTACGCTAGCAGGATTTTCTTTTGGCACCTTTGTGCAAAGCCAGCTACGCCAACGCTTAAATGATGACGAAGTGGAAGGGATGATTTTGATTGGGCCAGCAGTAAGCAGACATAATTTTCCTCCCGTTCCCAATCACAGCACGCTGCTGATTCATGGTGAAGAAGACGAAGTGATTAGCCTTGCCACCGTACTCAATTGGGCAAGGCCACAATCATTACCCGTAGTGGTATTCCCAGGCGTTGGCCATTATTTTCACGGCAAGCTCACCCAATTGGCGGATTGGATCAACAAAGAATGGCGTCATCGTAGCTAAAAAAGGCACGACATGCCGTGCCCCTACACCATCAGTATCTACACAATTTAGCTGTACGAGCTCCCCCTTTTTACACAGGGGGAAGCTACAGCTGTGGCATTTGTGCAGATACCTATGCCCCCTCACAGCCCCTGAATAGTTTTAGCGCAGATCTATGAATCTAATCGCCGCCCCCTTTGCACACTGGCTGCTTCTGATTGCACTACTCATCAGTGGCGGCCTTATTTTGCACGCGGCCACGCGGATTGCTTGGTTTGCCCTTAGCCAAGAGCAACTAACCGGCTGGTTTGGGGCCAGCGTAGTGGTGCTGGGATTTTGGCAAATGAAAGCCAGTATTCAGCCTGGGCTATCATTTCATCTACTTGGTGCCAGCGCCCTAGCCATGATCGCAGGCCGAGATAAAGCCTTGCTAGGGCTGGCCGCAGTCTTAGCTGCAGATACCGCTTATGGCCACGGTGAATGGGCCAGCTTTGGGCTGTCTTACCTGATCATTGCCTTTATCCCTGTTACGCTTGCCCATGTACTGTTGACTTGGGCGCAGCGCGCCTTACCTGCCAATTACTTTATCTATATTTTTGTAAATTGCTTTGCCGCCAGCGCATTATCAATGTGGAGCGTAGGCCTGCTCACCTGTGGCCTCTTAGCGGCCAGTGGCGCTTATCCTCTGGATTTTTTACTTGAAGAACAACTGCCCTACTATTTTTTACTAGGCTGGCCCGAAGGATTTAGCAGCGGCATTTACCTAACACTGCTAGTTGTTTGGCGGCCAGAATGGGTAAGCACTTTTAATGATGCGTTTTATTTAACGCATAAAAATTAAATAAGGGCTGAAACCATGGGGTGTACGGCGGGTTTGCTTATTGTTTTGTCGCTAAAGTAATGAAGGCTTTGCAAGCTGACTTGCCCTTTAATTACATTAAAGGCTATTGTTAAGGCAAATCACACCACCTCAAAAATGCATGCACAGCATACGCTCACGACTCAATCTGATCTTCCTTGCCATCGTGACGCTATTTTTAGCGATCTCTGGTGTGATTTCCTATTGGCAAACGCAGCAAGAGCTAGAAAACAATATGCGACACTCCGCTATTGCCTTACAAAAGCGCTTGCAAACCGTGCTACCAGGTATCTTATGGAATTTTGACAGCACCCAATTAGGCCTAGTTGTAGAAGCAGAAATGCAATCCGCCGATTTATCCATGCTGCTGGTTTACAACAATGAAGAACAAGTAGATGGCCGCATCAATGTGCGGGGCAATATGGCCACCGTGAATGGCAATACGCCCACTGCAAATGCACAAACCTTTCCTATTTATTACCCAGCCAATGAAAAATCTAAGCCTATGGGCAAAGTTTATTATGTTTTTTCACGGGATAAAATATCCGCCCGCCTTAATCAAATGATCATTTCAAAAATAATAGAGGTGGTTTTACTTGATTTACTCTTATTTATGGCGCTCTCCCATAGCCTGCTATTAGTGGTGATTAGGCCACTAGATCAACTCAGAGAATCACTCATCCACGCATCGGATGCCAAAGATTTTGATCTAAACAACATCAATCTTCCACAGCATAGAAAAGGTGAATTTGCGGATGTAGCCGCTGCGGTACACAGCATTACCCGCAGGCTTTGTGATGATTTAGAAAGCCGTAAAGCTGCCGAGCTAGCCATGCGCCTCACTCGAGACCTTACTGAGAGCGCATTTAAGCAGTTGAATGAAACTAAAAACAATCTTGTTCAAGCAGAAAAGATGGCCTCTTTAGGCGGCTTAGTGGCGGGGGTGGCCCATGAAGTCAACACACCCGTTGGAGTTATTTTGACCAGTGCTTCGGTTTTATCTGAAGAAACCATTCTATTTAAAAACAACTTAGATGCGGGAGCGATTAAAAAATCTGAAGTGATGCGTTATTCAGAAATGGCGATTGAATCCAGCCGTTTGATTTTAGCCAATGCTGAACGCGCTGCCCAGCTGATTCAAAGCTTTAAACAAGTTGCCGTTGATCAAACATCAGAAGCACGCCGCAGTTTTGAATTGGGTGAATATATAGACGAGGTAATTATGAGCCTCAAGCCCACGCTGAAACGCACCTTCGTTACCATTGAAACCAATTGCCCTGAAAAAATAGATTTAGACGGCTACCCTGGTGCCATTTCGCAAATCATCACCAATTTTTTAACCAATGCCTTAGCGCACGCCTTTGCTGAAGGGCAAGAAGGGCTGATTTCGCTCAGTGCCACGCGCAGCGATGCTAGTGTCACCCTAAGGTTTGAAGACAACGGCGGGGGCATTCCTCCTGAGCATCTTAAAAAAGTTTTTGACCCGTTTTTTACCACTAAGCGAGGGAGTGGTGGCAGCGGTTTGGGGCTAAATGTGGTGTACAACTTAGTCACCCAAACCTTAGGCGGCTCGTTGATTGTTAATTCAGAGTTAGGCAAAGGCACTTGCTTTATTGCCTGCTTTCCGCTGATCGCCCCCCAGGCGAAGGAAAGCAAATCCAGTTAGAAACAGTCATAATCTGGTATCCTTACGCCCATGAAACATGCCATCCTATTTTATTGTCGCCCCGGCTTCGAAGCCGATGTGGAGGCCGAATTCACCTTTAAAGCAGATATCCCTGGTAAGTGGGAAATCGGCCAAGGTTTTTGCCTCTTTTTACCTAAGCGCCCTGCCGATTGGGACAAACTCTATCGCACACTAGAATGTGGCGATTGGGTTTTTCCGCGCCAAATCGTATTTGTGGCCGAAGCCCTTGATCTACCACCTAAAGATCGGCTGACTCCCATCCTAAATGCGCTCGATGGCTTACACGAAACGCACCAAGGCCCTTGGCGTGATGTATGGATTGAATATCCAGACACCAACGATGGCAAAGAAATCTCCTCGTTTAGCCGCAAATTTGGCGCACTCCTCGATGCCAAATTAGCCGCCAAAGGCTGGGGTAATCAGCCAGAAGCCAGCGCCCGTTTACATCTGTTTTTCCCAACTTTAGAACGTGTTTATATCGGTTTTACCCGCCCAGATTTTTCTGTGAACTGGCAGCTCGGTATTCCACGCCTGCGTATGCCAACAGATGCGCCTAGCCGCTCTACACTTAAACTTGCCGAAGCATTTATGATGCTGGTGCCAGAATCTGCCCAAGTTAAGCCAGGCATGAGCGCGGTAGATTTAGGTGCCGCACCTGGTGGCTGGACTTGGCAAATGGTCAGCCGTGGTTGTACCAAGATTTTTGCCATTGATAACGGCCCCATGAAAGGCAGTATGGCTATCCACCCTAGCGTTAAACATCTGCGTGAAGATGGCTTTAAATATCGCCCTAAAAGCCCAGTGGATTGGTTGGTTTGCGATATGGTGGAGCAACCCGCCCGCATTGCTGCGCTGATGGCCGATTGGATGATCAAAGGCCACGCCCGTCAGTTTATTTTTAACTTTAAACTGCCCATGAAAAAACGCTGGAATGAGCTGCAGCGCTGCATGGAAATCATTGATGATGCACTAGGTGGAGCAGGTATCCGCTATCAATTTCGCGCGCGCCATCTGTATCACGACCGCGAAGAAGTCACTTGCTATCTAAGTAAAATCAAGCGCTAAGGTTAAGTAAAACTGAGGAGCTGGCTTGCGGCTCGCACCCAGTGAAGCCAATACCATATAACGTGAGTGGCGTATGGTAGTTTTCAAATACCTAAGTTGATATCAATAGGGGCGCTGCAAGCAGTGCCCCTTGCATATCGTGGATATGCATCCATTAAGGTGGATCTCAAAAAATCTATATTTCTAAATAAAACAAGGCGTGTATTAAAGAAATCGACGCTGCATATGTTTGATATGTAAGGGTATTTTTTAATTCGCAACGCAGTATTATGAGATCAGATGGGTTTTTCGAGGTTCCCTAAGGTAATTGCTGGGCAATCCCTTTTTAATCATCGTTGCTTGGTATTACAAAACGCTGCAAAACGGCCTTATCATGCGTCTATTTTAGATACACAATGATTAGCTATATTTATCAGTTATTTAATATGCAAGCTAGTCTATTTTATTAAAATGACTTGATTAAGTGATCATCCCCACGGCAATTCGCACGCGTTCAGTAAGCCCTCCCCATCTTAGTAAAAAACCCTTTATACTTACAAAACAGTCCAATAATAGGCCTGCTAATCAGCATTTTTTAATTTATATTTTTAAGAGAGTTATTCATTGTTAGTCACTAAGCAACAGGGGTATCGCATGTTTAAAGAATTCAAAGAATTTGCAATGCGCGGTAACGTAATCGACTTAGCCGTCGGTATTATCATTGGTGCAGCTTTTGGCAAGATTGTTGATTCGCTGGTTAAAGATATCATCATGCCGCCTATTGCCATGCTGATGGGCAAGGTTGATTTTGCTAATTTGTATTTATTATTATCCGAGGGTAAAACCCCTGCCCCTTATGCCACCCTTGATGCTGCGCAAAAAGCTGGGGCGGTCACGCTTAATTACGGGGTATTTATCAATGTATTGATCAGCTTTGTGATCGTAACATTTGCCGTTTTCTTGGTGATTAAAGGCTTAAATAACCTAAAGCGTGAAGAAGCAATTGCCCCTGCCACGCCCGCCGCTACACCAGAAGATATCGAGCTATTACGCGAGATTAGGGATTTACTAAAAAAATAACCGCGCATAAGCAGCTATCTTTTAATGACGCCCCATTTCTGCTACTAAAGAATGGGGCGTTAACTTAGAATGAGCTAGCTTTGCCCACGTGGATTCACGACGTGGGCAAAAAACTTGCCACTCTACAAATGCCTACCTGATTATGTCTCTTGCTCATTTTTTGGCGTTTGTCTGAGAATATCACCGTAAATAGAGTGAACTCGTAGGGGCGCTGCTTGCTGCGCCCTCGCTGAACAGGGCGCAGCAAGCAGCGCCCCTACAGTATATTGGCCTATATGCAATACATAGCTTTGTTTGAGAAAGAGACATAAGCAGAAATGCCTAAATGAATGAATTGAAATGATTCTACTCTGCGCCTTAGTTAAATCGCCCATGACTAAAGCACAAAGCTCAGCAAATAAATTAAAGTTTTTACATACAAAAAGCGCTAGCTTTTCAAACTAACATCCTCCCTCGCACATAGCGCATCAACCTTTAGCAAGGGGCTCACTTCAAGTTTTATGCTTTCAGCAGCTAGCACAATGGGCTCTTCAGCCATCTGCGGCTTGCCTGCAATGCACACCTTATTACGTCCAGTGCGTTTAGCCTCTAGCAAGGCCATATCTGCGGTGCGCACCAGCTCATTAAACTCTATAGGGCCAAAAGCCGCTGCCAAACCAAAACTTGCTGTAAACACGGGCAAGCCCGCAATCGCAATTCGGCACTCTAAAGCAGCACGTACCCTTTCTAAACCACACAGTGCTCCCGCTTCATCGGTATTTGGAAACACCACCACGAACTCTTCCCCCCCAAAACGCCCCACAATATCACCTGGGCGCAGAGCTTCTTTCAACACTCTAGCAAACAAGCGTAAGGCTCTGTCCCCCGTATCATGACCATAACTATCATTTAAGCGCTTAAAATGATCAATATCAGCAAAGGCAACACAAGCCGGTTCGGGCAAGCCCAGCGCGCGTGCCGCTTGATTTTCTAAGCTGCGGCGATTCAGCAAACCCGTTAAAGGATCGGTACGGGCTTGCAATTGCGATTCGCTCATGACTCGCAGCACGCCCAAGCGCATACCTGCATGAGCGGCAATGGCAGAAGCACGCTGCATTTCTGCCTCATCAGGCAACTGCCCCGCTGGCCCAATCAAATGCAATATCCCCACACCCTGCCCAATGCTAGTGAGTGGAATACACACCGCCGAGCAATCACCACTTTCCCTGCCACGCATATAGCGACACACGTCTAAAGCGGAATTATCATTAAACTTTTGCACCTGCCCACGCCGAAACGCAAGACACTGCACCGGAGACTTCACCCCACAGCCGCAACTGGCATTGTAATTTTGACTCTGGGACATAATCGCAAGATGCGCAGTACTGGAGTCAGACATCATTAAGGCTGTAGCATATTGAGGCAAGCCCAGCTCAATCGCTTCTGACACAATACTGGCAGCATCACTATCCGTTTCTGCCAGCTCTAAGGCGCGATGAACCGTTGAAGTAAATTCTTGTAAATCAGCATCGCGGATTAATTTTTGTTCACGCTGTAGCGTAATTCTGCGGAAGCGCCCACTGATCGCTAAGGCGAGCCAAATCACTAAGGGGATGGCAATCAGCAGCGAAACCAAGATCCAACGCCCTAAATCTCGGACAGTAGCAAAAGCTTCTTCAGTATCTTGCCTAACCGCCACTCCCCAGCCGTAGCCAGCAAAGCCCAAAGCGCCTTTGGATGCGGCAAAGCCAACCAGCTCTTCCTTGCCACGGTTTACTTCTGTTAACACGCCATTGTTGCCCTTGATTAAGGCCTGCACCGCTGGCGAATTTTTTGCCAAAGCTTTAGAGCCAAAAGGCTCGCCATGTGAATCACTCAGCACTCGGCCTTGCTTATCCACCACTTGCAAATGAATTCGCTTATAGCCACTTTGACGTAGGCGGTCTTCGGCAGAATGCGTAATCGCACTAACCACCCGCTCATAAGAAGCAAAATTAGCCCACACCCTAACGATTTTTCCTTGCTCATTCACAATAGGAGACACAAATAACAGGCTAATTTCAGGCTGTCCCAAGGCCGCCTCTAGCAGCGGGTCTTTAGCGGCATCCGCAAAATAAGTCTGCCCTGCCGTGAGCCCGCCACTGCTTACCTGCTTAAACCATGGCGTCTCTGCCACACTACTACCCAATAGTTTTTCTCTAGCAATACGCCGCCCATCACCGCTTACGGTATTCGCAGCCACAATTTTGCCTTGCATATCCACGGCAATCATCAAATCGTAAAAGCCATACGCCCTTACATAAGCATTTGCCGCCGCTGCGGTGGTTTCTGGCGAGCCACGCACCGCCGCATTGAGTGCAATCATTTGCACATCACCGTAGCGTTCAAATAAATTTCTATCGATTTTGTCGATCACGCTTTCGGCCTGCCCAGCCAAATACAGCCCCGTTTTTTCACGTAAGCTTTGCTCACTGCGCTGATACGCCAATCCCCCCGTCAATAAAAGGGGCACTAAACCCAGCAAGAGCAAGCCCCATAATAGCTGCCGCCCCAAGGTATAAATCTGCGCATGCGGATCAGGCTCCGCCCTCTTTGCCTTAGGCAGCAATGCAATATTCATCACCCATACCCCTGCAAACGCTTACAATAAAAATACAAACAAAACAAGAATAACCAAGTCTATACAATGTAGACCATGTAAATTAATTCACATTACTTACTCAATAAACAAGCAGATACCAAGTACGTGTAGATATTAAAAGCCAAACGCCAGCCCCTTTTAGCCAATCAAAGCACATAAGGGTTAATAAAAGTAATTTTCCCCAAATTCACGGCGGCCAACTGGCTGATTTAAATCGCGTTGATAGACCATCTAGCCCTACGCACGTCTTCTCTTTTTCATGAGTATTTTGCTTACTCAGCCCCTGCAAACGCTACAATACGGCCATGAACAGACCCATTCACTTACGCATCCGCCAATTTATTTTGGACGGCATTAAAGAGCGCCGCTTTTTACCTGGCGCAAAAATCCCTACTGAAGCCGAGCTGGTGCTGCAATTTGGGGTGTCCAGAATGACCGTGAATAAGGCGGTCCGTGATTTGGCATCTGAAGGCGTGCTGATCCGCTTTGCTGGAGATGGCACTTATGTGGCCGAGCGCAAGGCTGAATCACCGCTATTGGATATTAATAATATCGCCGAGGAGATCCAGGGCCGTGGCCATCGCTACCGCGCTGCCATTATCTTGCAGCGCGCCGAACCGGCTTCTGCAGAAGTGGCGCTCTGGCTGGGGCTGGCTAGCGGTGCCGAGTTATTTCATTCCGTCATTGTGCATTTTGAAAACGAAATGGCGATTCAGATTGAAGACCGCTACGTTAACCCAGCCTTTGCTCCTGATTACTTGCAGCAAGATTTTAGCAATGAAACACCGAACGCCTATCTGATGCGCAGCTGCCCACTATCTGACATCGAGCACACGGTAGAAGCGGTGCTGCCTACATCCGCCGAGCAAGCACTGCTAAATATCAACGAAGGCGAGCCTTGCCTGCGCGTACTGCGCCGTACTTGGTCACACAAGCACCTTGTAAGCTTTAGCCGCCTGCTCCACCCTGGCAGTCACTACAAACTGCGCTCACAAACACGGGTAAAAAAACAAGGCTGATTCAGAGACAATCTGCAAAATGCCTTCCATTGCGCCATCTGTATGGCTCTTGCCACGTAAAAACACCTCAAGCACATGGAAAAACGCCATATGTTTGAGGTGCTTAGCCTGCATAAGCTTGCTAGGTTTAAATCAATCAACCCACCACAGGAATCTTGCCGATTTTAGCCTGCCAGATTTTAGGCGCAGTGGCGTGTACCGAAACACCCTGTGAATCTACCGCTACCGTCACCGGCATATCCACCACGTCAAACTCGTAAATAGCCTCCATACCCAGATCAGCAAAGCCCACTACGCGGCTAGCCTTAATCGCTTTGGATACCAGATAAGCAGCACCGCCTACGGCCATTAAATACACCGATTGATGCTTTTTGATCGCTTCTAAGCCTGCAGGGCCACGCTCTGCCTTGCCAATCATGCCTAGCAAGCCGGTTTCGGCCAGCACCTGCTCGGTAAATTTATCCATACGCGTAGCGGTGGTTGGGCCAGCGGGGCCAACCACTTCATCACGCACTGGATCAACGGGGCCAACGTAATAAATAAAGCGGCCAGCAAAATCCACCGGCAGTTTTTCGCCTTTATTCAGCATCTCCACCATGCGTTTGTGCGCGGCATCGCGGCCGGTGAGCATTTTGCCGTTTAATAACAACGTTTGGCCTGGCTTCCAGCTGGCAACGTCTTCCCGCGTGACGTTGTTTAAATCAACACGCAGTGCGTCTGCGGCTGGCGTCCAAGTCACATCTGGCCAGTCTTCCAGCTTAGGTACTTCTAAAACAGCGGGGCCAGAGCCATCCAAGGTAAAGTGCACATGGCGGGTAGCCGCGCAGTTTGGAATCATGGCGATCGGCAGGCTAGCCGCGTGGGTTGGATAGTCTTTGATTTTTACATCAAGAACCGTGGCCAAGCCGCCAAGACCCTGCGCGCCAATCCCCAACGCGTTTACTTTTTCGTACAGCTCAATACGAAGTTCTTCAGCACGGGTTTGTGCACCGCGCTCGATCAGCTCTTGGATATCAATGGATTCCATCAGCGCTTCTTTGGCCATCACCATGGCTTTTTCTGCCGTGCCGCCAATGCCAATCCCCAACATACCCGGCGGACACCAGCCCGCCCCCATCAGCGGCACAGTTTTCAATACCCAATCCACAATCGAATCAGAAGGATTAAGCATGGCAAATTTAGATTTGTTTTCTGAGCCGCCGCCCTTGGCTGCAATATCAATTTCTACCGTATTACCTTCCACAATCTCAAAGTGGATCACGGCGGGCGTATTGTCTTTGGTGTTTTGGCGCTTACCTGCTGGGTCTTGAAGAATAGAAGCACGCAGTTTGTTATCTGGGTGCAGATAAGCACGGCGCACGCCTTCGTTGATCATATCGCTAAGGCTCATGGTCGCGTCAAGCCACTGCACCTGCATACCGACGCGCACAAAACAGGTAACGATGCCGGTATCTTGGCAAATAGGGCGGTGGCCTTCGGCACACATGCGGCTATTAGTTAAAATCTGCGCAATCGCATCTTTGGCGGCAGGGGATTCTTCTTTATCGTAAGCTTTACCTAAGGCTTGGATATAGTCTTTAGGGTGGTAGTAGCTAATGTATTGCAAGCTATCACTGATGCTATCGATTAAATCTTGCTGGCGTATCGTTGTCATCTCTAGGCTCCCTGTATGCGCGGGCTTTTACTAAGAAGCCCCAATTGTAGCGCAAGCCTGCCAGTGAAAAATATTGGCGCAATCAGCCAAATCTAAATTTGCCCCAATATCATCTAGATGCAATACACTTCCATTACAATACCTTTTATCATCCTTACAAACTAGATACCTATGCTCGACCGAGACTCTGGCACCGCCCTTTGGCGACAAATTGAGTTAATCCTAGCGAGTGATATACAGCATAAAGTTTTGCGCGATCGGCTGCCCAATGAAACTGATCTAGCCGCACGCTTTGCCGTTAATCGCCACACGATACGCCGTGCATTACAAGCCATAGAAGCGCAGGGCTTGGTAAGGATCGAGCAAGGGCGCGGCACTTTTGTTCAAGAAGAGCTGATTGATTATCGCCTAGGCAGACGCACACGCTTTTCGCATAGCTTACAAAAACAACAGCTTGCAGGCCGTAGCCGCATCTTAAAAAGCCAAGCCGAGCCAGCTTCTGAAGATATCTGCCTACATTTAGGCATTACCAGCAATAGCGAAGTGCTGCATATCGAGGCCTTAGATATTGTGGATGATCGCGTGGTGGGGCTGTGCCACCAATACTTTCCCCTACCCCGCTTTCACGGCTTTGATGCCATCTACAATAGCGTTGACCATATCGACCAAGCTTTGCAACAATTTGGCATTCATCATTGCCAGCGCAAATCGTCCCGCATCAGCGCCCGCCTGCCAGAGACCGGCCAAGCGCAGATGCTGGCACAAACCAAATTTCAGCCCTTGCTCTGCGTAGAAAGCATTTACACCGATGCCCAGCATCATGTGATTGAGTACGGCATCACCCATTTCACCGGCGATGCAGTACAACTTTATATCGAAGCCGAAACATTTTAAGCATGCAAACAACCCCTTTACGCCGCTTTATTGCACTCGATCAGCCATTAGGCTGGCTAGAAGACATCAGCGTGCAGTTTTTATCCCAATATGAAGCGATCTGCATCACGCCCGATAGTTTTACATTAGACCCTCAGCTGAATACCCAAGAAGTAGCGGCTTGGCTCTACAAAGCCGCCCTAGACATGCGCGCCGCAGGCTTAATCAAAGGCTGGCGCAATGAAAACTACAGCGTATTTTCCCCCACCCCAGAGGGCGATCTTGACCTTAGCCACCCCCTGTTTGAGCTAGAACGCGCAGCTTTTAGGCGCTTTGGCCTCACCAGCCGCGCGGTGCATATCAACGGCTATACCAGCGCTGGGGAGCTATGGATAGGCCAACGGGCCAGCAGCAAAGCCACCGATCCCAATCGCTTAGATAATTTGGCGGCGGGTGGCATTAGCGCAGGCGAAGCCATCTGGGATTGTATGATCAGGGAATTAGCTGAAGAAGCGGGTGTGCCGCTATGGATCGCACAAAATGCCAGCTACCAAGGCAGCATTCGCAGCACGCGCGTGGAGGCAGATGGTACGCAAGATGAGATCTTGTATATTTATGATCTACTGCTGCCTCAAGATTTTGTGCCTAACAATAGGGACGGAGAAGTGGCAGAATTTAGGCTTTACCCCTTTGCAGCAATAGATGCAGCGCTAGTGCATTTCACCGCAGACGCCGCCTTGGTTACGCAATCCTTTTTAAAGCAGTTACGCTAGAAAACCATGTTTTATGCTGCGCCTAGCCTGCAAGATCTATCAGGGGTCCACGCTAAACCTGAGGCGGTGGCGAGGGCAAAAACGGTAGCCAAAAATCCAAATCATACTTCCACCACGCATGCCCCCCCATGGGCGTGCGCCGACCATTTACCTCATAGTAATAAGCGGGTTTTAATTCCATTGCAAACAAAGAAGCCGTAATTTCATTAGGGATAATAAAATCAATAGATAAAGCACCCATATAAGAAAAAAACAAATCCTCACTTGATCCTGTATTTAAAAACACCGAAACCGCCACAGGGAATTCATTTAATAAAGAGAGGCACTTATTGACTCGACGCAAGCTTAAACCACCATTGCCTACATAAACCTTAACCCGTTTACCAAACTCGCCTTCAAAGCGGCCAAGATTGACAAATAACTCATTGCCATCTGGCCATGGTGCGCCAATATAGTCAAAAGACTTATTAAGCCAAACATCTAAATCATCGCGTAAAATAATGGCATCGGTTTGCAGAATAAGTAAAAACTCATAGCTGATAAACTGCTGATAAAAAAAATCAGCCAGCAGCAGGCGATTATAGCCAGCGATACTGGCAAAATAATGGCTATCAAATAAAATAAACTCTATCGCGGGATAGCGAGTCTGATAGTAAGATCGGAGCATATTTTTAGGTGCAATAAAACGTATATTCCGCCCAGCCAGATTTTGCAGCGAAACATCCAGCGAGTATTGCTCAATCAAAGAAAGCTCGCCCTTATAAAGCGGAACCAGCACCAGCAACTTATCCGGCATAGAATAAACCTTGCCCATATGAATATGCAGAATCAGTCTGCTTATTCATAAAATAATGCCCTGTATGGCTAGCCAATTTTAATCTCCAGCATCTCTGCTGCGTAGCTCAGCATTTGCCTAACACTTTGATCGCCATGATGCTGCTGCAATGCAAATTGGTGTCGGGCCAGTATGCCATCACGCCCGCCTTCATTAAATAAGCGATTCGCCTGCTCAACCACCGCCTGCGGCGCAATAATATCTGCAGGAGAATAAAAAACAATATGCTCACGGCTAATTGTATTCACTGGTGGCAAAAAGCGTAAAGAGGCAGGCACTAAAGGAATACCACCGCTAATTAAGGCATCAAAAATACGGATAGGCACATCATTTAATACCGGCGCAATCCAGTGTGCGGTATGTGCAGTCCATTCATTCAATCTATCACTCGCAGAGCGGCCATGAAAAGTGTGGCTGCTAAAACCAATAGAAGGATAATGCTGGCTTAAAGTAGAAATCATCTGAATTCTAAAACTAAATCTAGCATAAGGAATATGCATTCCTAAAGGCTGGGCCGAGCGCTCCGCATTTAAAATACCATGTAGGTTTTCATTTAAAAACTGACGTGACCACTGCACGCATGAGCAATAAACTGGCCCAGCCGTTAGCCAATTATAGCGGCTTAATAAATATAAATTTTCATGGTGTGCTGGGGAATAAATATCTGAATGTGCGGCTAAAAAAGTACTGACATCCAGCCAGTGATGATTATCCCAATCCCAGCCAATAAATAATGTTGCCGTGCACTCATCAAAAAAATCCGCATAGGCATTGCGCAATACATCGGTGCCCACATCATTATTATTGACAATAACAATACAGCCCTCAAGCTGCGCTTTTTTCTCTGCACGCTGTTGTTCATTGTCTTCCTGAAAAAAAGCTTTATCCAGAATGCCCGTTTCTATGCCGCTTATACTGCAATTAAACCCTGCTAAATTAGCACTCAACCAGACTTTTTTAACTGCGTTTTTTTCAAAATGCGCTTTAATTAGGCTGACTCGGGCTGCTTTTGCTGCCGCCAAATAAAAAAATGAATCGTGTTGAGCATTGCTGATATATTCATTCGCCTGCCTAGCTGGCAAATCACGGTCTGATAAGCGGGAAAAAAGCGTCTGAATAGGATTCAATTTTCAGTCCTTAAAATCAAATAAGAAATCAAACCAGCACCGTTTTAAAATATGCAATCGTTTCTTTTAAGCCATCTTCCAGTGAAACACGGGGCGTCCAGTTTAATTTAGCCTGTACAAGACTGATATCTGGTTTACGCTGGCGCGGATCATCCTGCGGCAGAGGTTTATAAACAATTTTTGAAGTAGAACCCGTTAGTTTTAAAACCGTTTCTGCTAGCTGCAGCATCGTAAACTCGCTAGGGTTACCTACATTCACTGGGCCGGTAAAATCAGCGGGGCTATCCATCATTCTGAGCATGGCTTCAATTAAATCATCCACATAACAAAAGCTGCGCGTCTGCTGCCCATCACCAAACATAGAGATCTCTTCACCCCTTAATGCCTGCACAATAAAATTGCTAACTACCCGCCCATCATTCGGGTGCATTCTTGGCCCATAGGTATTAAAAATACGAATCACTTTAATATCTACTTTATGCTGACGGTGGTAATCAAAAAATAAAGTTTCAGCGCAGCGCTTTCCCTCGTCATAACAACTACGTATACCAATTGGATTCACCCGCCCCCAATATTCCTCGGGCTGTGGATGTACATCTGGGTCACCATAAACTTCGCTGGTTGATGCTTGCAAAATACGTGCTTTTACCCGCTTGGCAAGGCCAAGCATATTAATTGCGCCATGCACGCTGGTTTTAGTTGTTTGTACTGGATCATGCTGGTAATGAACGGGGCTGGCTGGGCAGGCTAAATTAAATATTTTATTTACTTCAATATATAAAGGGAAAGTCACATCATGCCGCATCATTTCAAAGTGAGGATGATTAAATAAATGTGAGACATTACGCTTACTTCCCGTATAAAAATTATCAACGCAAAGTATATCGTCCCCCCTTTCTATTAAACGGTCACACAAATGAGAACCTAAAAAACCGGCACCACCGGTCACTAAAATTTTATCCATAACGGCCCCTGAGCATTGTTTTAACGCGCTGTTATTTACCCTGCACTCTGCCCTGCCAGATAAGGGTTGGTATCTGTCCTTAAAAAGCGCCATTCCGGATTTTGTAAAGCCAGCATATCAAACAGCTCTGCCGTAACCGTGCTTTTAAAAAATACCGCTTGAATATAATTAGCCTTCAACGCACCATTTTTAACGGCATCAGTGGCCTCTGCCACTTTTATTTGTGTTTCTTCCCAGATTGGGTCACCTGTGGTGCAAAATGCAAATTCACAATTAGGGATATAAACATCTACCATATGCTTGGTTGCTATCCCTCGGATATTTAAGCCATAGGCAATTTTTTCTAATTCACGCCCTGAATACTGATAAACATAATTACCCACCGATTCATAATGCGGGCTGCTTGCATCTGAGCGGCAAGGAAAATCAACCCATGGGTCCTGTGGCTCAATAATTACAATGCCATAGCGCGCCACCCTAAAAAACTCATAAATAGCCGCATAAGGGCGGCTCATATGATGCAGAGCTTCTTTGCACAATATAAAATCAAATGAATTATCGGCAAAACTCAGCGCCTCGGCATTTTCAATACAATAATCATTAATATGCCCTGCTGCTCTGGTTTGCTTAAGCACGGTATCGTCTAAATCACTGGCTAATACGTCGCTAAAGCCTGCCTGCAATAAGCGCCAAGCATCTGTCCCTGCACCGTCCCCCACCGTCAGCCAGGCATATTTTTTTAAGCTGTTGAATATATCAAGCACAGGGGCAAGCAATTGAGTATGCCGCCAGTAATTCACAGTGCCGGGTGTCCACCATGAATCATAAAGAGAGCGGTGATGGGCATCGCCCATAAACTCTGACCAGTGCTTTTCATGAATTTCATTCATTGACATTGTTCAGACCTGCCTGCGCTTAGTATTAGAACTTGCGCTCTAAAATAAAAAAAATACCGCTATTAGAAAAGTCTTTTCTTCCAGGATATTGTTTTTGTAATTGCTGTTTCACCAAATCAGGCACCGGCACTTCATAAATCGCTTGGCTTTGCAAAACAGTAAAACCGCTACGCTCAACCATCTCTATATAATCATCAATAAAAAATCGGTTGATATGAGGCGAGTTATAAACAAAATAAACAATCTCTCTTGCTGTTTTCTCATCGCATTTTCCACACAGCAAATCATATAATTCCATAGGGCGAAAAAGTAAGTGCCCCCATGGAGGAATGGGGGAATTACCAAAGCTCCAGTGATTACCTGCGTCATCCACAATCTCAGGTAAATGGTGTCCGTTATAACAAGACCACACAGGAGCAAACATCGTAAAAAGCTTTCCCCCCGGCACCAGCGCCCTTCTCATTTTATCCAGCGCTAAAGGCAGGCGTGCAATATGCTCAAATGCAGCAATAGAAAATATTAAATCAAACTGCGATTCCATCTGCTCAGGCAGATCTTCAATATGGCCATAAAAAATATTGTAATTTTTATCCAGCAGAGCTGGTGTTGCACTGGAAAAAAGTATTTTCTGATTATCTTCAATGGGCGGGGTACCCAACACATAGCCAGTGCTTAATGTTTCTTTCCAATAATCCAGCTCTTCAAGCGCAGTCCACTGTGCAGCGCCAAGCTCTTCTATAACGAACCTTTGCGGCAGGCTTCCCCCTACTTCCAATACTTTTTTGCCATGAAACCCAACCGTCTGCTGTGCAAAAGAAGCGTATTCAATATGGTAGCTTAAGCCAAATTCTTGCTGTAATTGTTTTACTTTTTCAGCATCCATCATTGCCTTTGCACCCAATATAAAATGAAAAGTTTTATTTAATTAATTCAACTTTTTGCATCACAGTCAGCAAATGAGGTCCGCGCCATTCCTGCAACTTTATTTCAAATGCGCCATTAAAACCATAACCCGCAGCCCAGCGATTAACATTATCAAAATAGGCTTGAAAGGTTTGATCGGTAATAATATTAACGTGGGTAGGATCACGAAAAGCTTCAGGGTGAGGATAAGCAGGGGTAAAGGATAAAAATTGCCCCCCTATTTTAAGCACCCGATAAACTTCGTTCATGACTTCTACAAAAGCATTTCTGCGATCAGGCACGTAGATAACACGGGGAATATGTTCTAAAAAATCATGGGCGGTTACAAAATCAAAATAGCCATCTTCAAAAGGGATAGGCTCTATCACTAAATCTGCACATTTAATATTGGCATCCAGATCTTCTCTTACATCAATGCCAAACACCTCATCGGCATTAAATGGGTTTTTAGGGCTGGGCCCACAACCAATATCTAGGCTTCGTGACATAGTGTCTCCTTGTTTTTTAAAACATTAGCTATAGCGTGAGCCAGTATTGCCGCTTAATGACTTAATTCGTCTTTATACTCACCCAGCTGCTGCACTCGCCACATGGCGATATAGGTGTTTTCTAAATTCTGACAAAGCCCTTTGGTATCAAATAATGCGAAGTTGGCTTTATTATTGATCAATTTTTGTTTTACGCTAGTTAATTGTTCAGGGTTATTCGTTAATTGTAGAATAAGTTTTTCATATTCCTCTAGGGAATGGGTGACCAGCTCAGGTAGGCCAATTGCATGCAGCAGGCTTCCTGCCACGCGGGATGGAAATGAATTGCCCATATACGTCACCACCGGTAAGCCTGCCATCAGGGCATCAGCGGCGGTGGTATGCGCGTTATAGGGGTGGGTATCGAGGAACACATCAGCTTGGCGATAGCGGGCAAGGTGGTCTTCCACCAAAGGTACTCTATTAGCAAATACCAGCCTATCTGCAGCCACGCCTCTTAGTTCAGCCTCTTTACGCAAATTGCGCTGGGATACTTCCCCCCTAGACATCAGCCACAGCACGCTGCCAGGAACTTGGCTGAGCAGCCGCATCCACACATCGAACACCGGTGGGGAAATTTTGTAATCATGGCTAAATGAGCAAAACACCACGCCCGTTTCTGGCAAGCCGCATTCAGCCCGCGTGGGGGTGCGCTCAGCTATTTGCACGCTGCTATCGGTAGGTAAATAGGTATCAGGTAAATAAACCACCTGCTCCGTATAAAAAGGCTGATGCTCTGGCGGAATAATATGCCGATCGGCAATGATATAGTCCACATAATCAATGCCCATTGTGCCTGGATACCCCAAGTAATTCACTTGAATAGGGGCCGGCCTAAAGCTCAGAATATCGGTACGGGTATCTGAGGTATAGCCGCCCAAATCCACCACGATATCAATTTCCATATCCCTTAGCATTTGGGCTACTTGCTCTGAGCCCATTTCCCGCACATCAATAAATTGATCGAATGCATTTAACATTCGCGCCCGTAAGCGGCTTTGATCATCAATCCCTAGCGAGATGGCAATGATTTCAAAGCGTGATTTATCATGCTGCTCAAATACCCCCGCCATTAAATGCCCAACGGGATGTTCACGCAAATCTGGGGACAAATATGCTAAACGTATTTTTTTATGCCGATAGCGCTCCCCCTGCCAAAATGATTTACTATTTTTGGGGCAATATTGATTAGCAAAAATTTGTGCGGCTAATAAATGATCTGCAGCGCTATCGGATACCGACATAAAAGCAAGCGATTTGCACGCAGTCTGCCCCGCTCTTAGCCCATCAGTAATCTGCTCGCATGATTGTTTGAAGTCACGCCAATCACAGATATGCATGCGCTCATAAAAAAGCAAACCCAAGCCATAATTGTAATCGGGTTGGATTTTAAGTAAGCGCTCAAATAAGGCAATCGCTTGCTCACTTTGCTTAAACTCGGTGAGCATAATGCCGCTATTACCTAGGGCAGAAACATGATCTGGATTAATCGCTAATATTCTTTGAAATCTTTCTAATGCATCTAAATGCCGGTACATGCCTCTAAGCAACACACCGCTATTAAGCAAAACGCTTACATCATTGGGATCTAACTCTAAGGCGGCATCAAAGCACTTTAATGCCGCTTCTTTATCTCCCATGGCTTGCACAATAGAGCCTTGCAAATACTTTAGTAAAGCAAACTGAGGGGCGGCCTCAATACCACGCTCACTGAATTTTAATGCTTGCTTCAACTCGCCAGCATTCAATGCAATTAGCCCTAATGAGTATAATGCTGCGGCATTATTTGGCTCTAAATCTAATATTTCATTAAACAATGCACTGGCTTCCTCAATATTTCCTTGGTTTTGAAAAATAATTGCGCTATGCAGTTTTTCAGAAATTGGCATTGTTAGACTCTTTTGTATTCATATAATATGATTATATTTAAACGAGCTTTTTACTGTAATGAAATTTAATCTGGAATAAACCCAATCAAGGCTCTCTAATCGCCTCTTCCATTGCTTTAGTTAAAGGCCAAAGTAGATAGGAAATAACCGAGCGTTTACCTACCACAATTTCTGCAGAAAGCGTCATCCCAGGCAGCAACCTAGATTTATCTTTCATATTTTTTAGCTTGGCATCGCCAAATACAATATGGCTAATATAAAACGCCTCTTGCCCCGCTGTAGCAGATTCATTTCTAAATGAATCTTGGCTAATCGTGCGCACTTTGCCCTCTAATGCGCCATGTTTTTGAAACGGAAATGCATCCAGCTTCATATGTACTGGCACTCCCTCTTTGATATAGCCAATATCAATGGAATCAATTTTCACTTCAACCTCAAGCTGTGCCCCCAAGGGAACCAGCGTAAACATTTGTTCAGCTTCCCTTAGTACAGACCCCTGAGAAAGCTTACCTACATCCAAAACAACGGCATCCACTGGCGAAACTAAGGTCACCAACTGCTTACGTTTATCGGCCTTTTGAAGTTGCTCATTCACGCCATCCCGCTCTCTGGTTGCGGCCAATAAGTCTTCCATCACTTTTTGCCGCCAGCTGTTTGAAAACGCTGATTTATCTGCACGTAAGGCGCCCATTTCACGCAGCAGCTCGTTTTCTTTATTTTGTATTTGCACCAAATCACGCTCAACTTCTAAGCGCCGATCCCTCACCTCCAATAAACGCAGCTTTGAATCATATTGCTGCAGCAAGGCTTTTTCTTGCATCGCCTCGATTTCATTCATCGATTTCAGCCGTTTCGACAAGACCACCCTATCATTACGATTGGTTTCAATTGCCGCAGCTAAGCGGGCGACGTTTTGCTCTAATTTAGAAACTTGAGAGCGATAATTAGCTTGCCGTTCAGTTAAAAGCTTGGCTTGTAGCAAGGTATCGGCATCTATATTTGCATTGCTAGTGGTTTTGCCTGAAAGCTCTGATTGATAGCTGGCAATCTGCGTATCCAAGCTTTGTAAGCGAGTACGTAGCTGTGCATCATCAGCATGGGCAAACGTAGGATCTAATGTTGCCAATAGCTCACCTTTTTTTACCACTTGCCCCACCCTTACTTCAATCGTTTGAATAATCGAGGTTTCAAGCGGCTGCACCACAATATTAGGCAATGGATTCACTAGCCGCCCATGCGCCACCACAATTTGCTCTACCTCAGACAAATTGGCCCATAAAATAGCGCTAATAAATGCCACCAATAATACAAGCAAGGTGCTGCGCACATAGCGCGGCAAGGGGCTTTGCTCTATTTCATCGGCATCGGGTAAAAACTCGATCACCGTCGAGTTTTTTTTGCCTTTTTTAATTACAGGTGGCTTGTTTGTTGATGCCATAAGTGTTGGTATGTCTCACATCGAGTCAATAATTCTTCGTGGCGGCCGCTATCCATCAGCTCACCTTGCTGCATCACCAAGATAGTGTGTGCATTCACCAATGTAGATAGACGGTGAGAGATCATCACCACGGTTCTACCCACGGCAATCTTTGAAAGATTGCTAATAAAAATGGCCTCACTCTCTGGATCTAATGCACTGGCAGCTTCATCTAAGATCAAAATTCGAGGTTTAGCCAATAGCGAGCGTGCAATAGACAAGCGTTGTTTTTGCCCGCCAGATAGATTGGATGCATTTTCTTCTAATAAGGTGTCGTAGCCCTGTGGCAAACGCTCGATAAACTCCGCTGCGCCAGAGGCTTCACATGCCGCGACAATATCTTCAAATGAGGCATCGGGCTTGGTAACAATCAAGTTTTCACGCACCGTGCCACGGAATAAAAAGTTTTCTTGCAACACCACGCCTATTTGTCGGCGCAAATGGGGTAGTTCAATCTCACGCGCATCCATGCCATCAAAACGCACAATCCCCCCTTGTAAGGGATAGAGCCCTTGAATGAGCTTGGTTAAGGTGGTTTTTCCAGAGCCGCTGCGCCCTACAATCCCCACCACCGCGCCTGCAGGAATCGTGAAGCTAGTATGGTTTAACGCGGTAGCCGTAGCGCCTGGGTAACGAAAACTGACTTCATCAAATTTAATTTCACCCACCAATTGTGGCCGCAATCCCCCCGCCCCTACGCGCCCTTCTGGTGGGCGATTCATCACTTCGCCCATCATTTTTACGGCTAAAGAGGTTTCTTGGTATTCATTGACCAAACCAACCAGCGCAATCAGCGGCTGCACGACTCGCCCAGATAGCATTTGAAAACCAATCAAAGCCCCCACCGTCAGGGTTTGATCAAAGACATCTTGAGCACCAATCACAATAATGGTGACGGGCAGTAATTTTCCTAGAAAATCAGTGATTGAATTCCCAAAAATAGAGATCTGCCCTACTTTAAAATGCATGCTAATCGCTTCTGCCGAACGCTGATCCCATAAGCGGCGTTGCATAGGCTCAATCGCCAAGGCTTTTACCGTACGGATGCCATGAATGGTTTCCACCATCATGGCCTGCCGTTGGCCTTCAGCTGAATAAAGTGCATTTAGGCGACGCTGAAAAGGCGGCACCATCGCCATAACAATGCCAGCAATGAGCGCAGTAAATAGCAATACAATCAGGGTGAGTTTGCTTGAGTACGAAAATAAAATGGGCACAAAAATAATTAAAGACAGTAAATCTAAAGAGGTAAAAAACAATTTTCCGGTTAAAAAGCTGCGTATTTTTTCGAGTTGCTGCATATGCCGTGCAACCACCCCTGCCGATGTACTTTCAAAATAATCAATAGGCAAAGAAAGTAAATGCCCAAAAGTACGCCGCGTAAGCTTCATATCGATTTTATTTGTTGCGGCCAGCGTAATAATTTGCCGCAAAAAGCCAAATGCAGAATCAAAAAACAGAGCAAGCACAATACCCGCAGCCAACACCCACAGGGTGGCTACGCTTTGATGGGAGAGCACTTTATCAATCACTAATTGAAAGAATATAGGGGAAGCAAGGGCTAAAAAATGCATCGCTATTGCTGCAATAAAAATATCGCGAAATGCGGCTTTTTGCTTAAGAATTTCTGGAATAAACCAACGTAAACCAAAGGGCTGATTTGGGTCTGCTAATTTATGTTGGCGTTTAGCAAAAAAAACATCCCCTTCCCAACGAGCGCAAAAGGTGGCTTGATCCTCTAATATCACCGCAGATTGGCTGGCGGCGGGGTCAATCAGGGCAATTTTACTCAAGCCATCGCTGTCTTGGCGAATCCCCACCACAATCACCGCATGATCAAAAACTGTACGCGCAATAAGTGGAAACACACCCGTTTGCGCTAACAATCCTTCCCAAGTTAGTTTTTCATTTTTGCCCTTAAGCCCAATATCGCTTGCAATGCGCACTAATACAGCAGGAGCTGGCTCTTCATTGCCCAAGGCATATTCATCAATCAACCGTTCAGGATTGATTTGTAAGCCATGATGCTGAGCAATCGCAGCTAAGCACTGGATAACGGTGTGTTGTGCGTTAATTGGCATTTTTAAACGCTAGATGATTTAACAGAGAACGTGCAACGAGAAAGAATAAGCAATTTTCATTTTCATGAAACGCTATTTATTTTTGTAAAGATCAATTTAGCATAGATTATCTAAGCGCTATTTATAAACATTAATATTTTATAAATAAAAAACATCTTTAATACACAAAGACAAAAACGGCAAGATGATCAACATCTTGCCGTTTTTATATGCTAGCTAAATCTACCCAAAATCACCGACTATAAGCTATTTAGAAGCCAAGATTCCTCCTGGCTGAGGCGTTGCTAGAGCATTCAAACGCAGCGTTTGATCGCTTGATGCCATTGGTGTAAGTGCCCCTCCAATCTGTTGCCCATTTGCATCAAATTGTTTCAGCACATCGCTCATTTGATTGACTGCCGTTCCTAGGGCCATGGCAGGAGGTGTATCAAGCGCCGCATCAATTTGTAATTTAGCGGTGTCTTTACCCACCCCAGCCTGAGCGCTTTCTTCAAAGGCAGAAATCGCTTGCACTAAATCAACCACCCGGCTGCGCATATCTGGCTCAACGGCTGGCGGTTGATTGGAGGTATCCGCAACAAACCAAACATCAGCTGCCGCATGGCTACTGCCATCATTCGACTCGTAGGTAGATTTAAGCCCAATGTAATTGCCGTTGTCTTTTTCGCTGGTTTTACTTACATCCAGATTGAGTTTAGCAATGGCCAAGGAATCCAGCGTTTTCAGCTCATCAGCTTGGCTTACCCCATCTGCATTGCCATCCACCCAGACACGTAAATCAGAGAAGTGAGCATCATTGCGATCAACCACCCCATTACCATCGCTATCTAGCTCGGCCAGAGCGGCATAACCATCCTTCGCCTTGCTACCATCGGCCATCACCGTGGAGGTACCAAATAGCTCTTTACCATCATTGATGCTGCCATCATGGTTGCGATCCATCACAAGCAAGCCGTCTCCTCCTCCTACCCAGCCAGTTTGGGTTTTAACACCACTGGCAAAGAGATCGAATTTCACCCCGTTCTCAATACTGCTCGTGCTTACGCCATTACCATTCAAATCAAGAATAATTGGGCTACCCAAGGCCAAGTGAGAAATTTGCTCGGTGGTAAACGCCCCAATTTGTGACGATGTCATCACCATAACCTGAGTCGTAGTCATGGCTGCCACTTGAGTGGTTAACAACGCTTGAATCTGAACCGTGCTAATCGCAATCACTTGCTGAGTATTAAGCACCGCAATTGCACTGGTTCTTAACACGGCTAGATCTGCCGTTTCGAGTGCGGCAATACTATCCGTCGACAAGGCAAGCACTTGGCTTGAAGTTAACACCGCCGCTTGCGCAGTCGTTAACGCCACAGCCTGTGCCGAGGTTAAGGCATTCGCTTGTTTTGTAGTCAGCCCAACAAGTGCAGAAGTTGTTAACGCAGCAAAATCTGTGGTTTCCAGTGCGGCAATATTATTAGTTGAGAACGCAGCAACTTGACTGGAGTTAAGCACTGCCGTCTGCACTGCGGTGAGAGCAACAATTTGATCGGTTGTGAAGCCAGTCGCAAAACTTGCTGCAGTTAAGGCCACCACTTGATCCGTAGTAAACACGGCCACTTGAGCAGTCGTGAAGGCTTTCACTTGCGCAGTACTTAATGCTGCAATGCCGCTGGTTCTTAAGACTTGTAGATCGGTCGTTTCCAGAGCAGCAATGCTGCTGGTGGAGAGTGCGGCGATTTGGCTGGATGATAGTGTTGCAGCTTGATCTGTGGTCAGAGCTACAGTTTGATCGCTAGTCAATACGCGTACTTGGCTGGTCGACAAGGCGGCAATCGAGCTGGTGCTCAAGACGGCTACATCACGGGTTTCAAGTGCGGCGATATTGCTGGTGCTGAGCGCGGCCACTTGGCGTGAAGTTAAGACCGCAGCTTGGGCGGTATTCAGCGCTACCGCTTGATCAGTAGTTAAGCCTGCCAAGGAAGCAGTGCTGAGGTTGACGGCTTGATCGGTGGTTAAGTTGTTTACTTGATCGGTGGTCAAGGCCTTAACTTGCGCACTGGACAAGACAGCAATGGCGCTGCTGCTAATCACCACTAAATCACGGGTTTCTAGCGCAGCGATATTGCTGGTGCTCAAAGCTGCCACTTGGCGAGTAGTCAAGACGGCGGCTTGTGCAGTATTCAGTGCAACCGCTTGATCCGTTGTCAAGCCTGCCAAGGAGCTAGAGCTTAAGTTCACCGCTTGATCGGTGGTGAGATTCGCCACTTGATCTGTGGTAAAGGCCTTGACCTGCGCACTAGAGAGAACAGCAATGGCACTGGTGCTAATCACCGCTAGATCACGGGTTTCTAGGGCGGCGATATTGCTGGTGCTGAGTGCGGCCACTTGACGTGAAGTCAATACAGCGGCTTGAGCTGTGGTCAGTGCCGCAACTTGATCGGTACCTAAACCACTGGCCACCACGCTGGTGCTCAGTGCCACCACTTGATCCGTCGTCAAATTAGCGACTTGGGCGGTAGTAAAGGCTTTGGATTGCGCGGTGCTTAATGCTGCAATACCGCTGGTTCTTAAGACTTGTAGATCGGTGGTTTCCAGAGCCGCAATGCTGTTGGTGGAGAGTGCAGCAATCTGGCTGGACGACAACGTTGCAGCTTGATCTGTGGTCAGAGCTACAGTTTGATCGCTAGTCAAGACACGCACTTGGCTGGTCGACAAGGCGGCAATCGAGCTGGTACTCAGCACGGCTACATCACGGGTTTCTAGAGCGGCGATATTGCTGGTGCTGAGCGCGGCTACTTGGCGTGAAGTTAATACCGCAGCTTGGGCGGTATTCAGCGCTACCGCTTGATCAGTAGTTAAGCCTGCCAAGGAACTGGTGCTGAGGTTGACGGCTTGATCGGTGGTTAAGTTGTTTACTTGATCGGTGGTCAGGGCCTTAACTTGCGCACTGGACAAGACGGCAATGGCGCTAGTGCTGATCACCACTAAATCACGGGTTTCTAGGGCAGCGATATTGCTGGTGCTGAAGGCCGCAATTTGGCGAGTGGTTAAGACCGCAGCTTGGGCGGTGGTTAAAGCTACCACTTGATCAGAGGTTAAGCCTGCCAAGGAGCTAGAGCTTAAGTTTACCGCTTGATCGGTGGTGAGATTCGCCACTTGATCTGTGGTGAAGGCTTTGACCTGCGCACTAGAGAGAACAGCAATGGCACTGGTGCTAATCACCGCTAGATCACGGGTTTCTAGTGC